>CAZAMX010000004.1:0-27369 GCA_964486095.1 uncultured Acetatifactor sp.
TAATATAGTAAACATTATTGTTTCCCATCCATTTGATTCTTTTTCCACAACTTACCTCCCTAATACTGTTCAAATTTCTTTGCCTGTATGTATTCCAAAAGTTTAGAGGCAATTGCATCTATCAAAGGATCATCAATTCTGGCCGCATATAATTCCTCACAATCCGGCAAGTCAAGACCAATATATCCCCTACGTCCTGTTGCAGACGTTTTATAAGGATCATAAATAGTAAAATCTAATTTTGAAACCAAGAAGAAAAAATCATCTGTCAATAAATAATATTCTATATTTTCTGAATCTTCATTTCTTCGTTTAAGTTGCTCCAGTCTCATTGTCGTTAAATAATTTTTGGGAACAAACAACTTATATTTTATACCACGTTTAAGATTAGACGGAACTACCTCTGCGTATAAACCTCCATCTACTTCCGTTTGAAGATCATTAGATACCACCCATATTTCCTCACAAGTACATGTGCTTTCAAATTCAGACAATCTTTTATCAGAAATTATTGATTCTTCAAACAAATAATCATAGCTTCGTGCCTCTTGCGGTTGTTGATTAAATGCAACCTCAAATCGAGGAAAGATTATTCTTTTTATATCCTTAAAAAAAAGTCTACGATATATAAATGTAATTTCAAGGAACAAAATAATGAGGAAAACAATTGATGCAATAACATTTATCATTCCAAAGCTATTTTGAGCTTCTGCCATAATAACATTTACAATTAATGCCAATACAGGAACTACAACAATTACCCATAAGACCGAGAATTGATCAAAACGAACTTTTGAAATAAGCCCCCGTATCCTTTTCATTATTTCACCCCCATTCTACCTCTACTTTTAAATTTATTTTCTTATAAAAAATATTTTAAATATGGCACTCGAAAAAAGCAATATGGATACACCATACTTTGTCAAACTACAGAAAACTTTGTCACCTCTTGCCATATCAAAATTTTTTGTGATTTACTGTTTTGCTTTTACTCCTTATTTTTATATCCACATCCATCAATCTGCACACCTTTGGCACAACATTGGCATTGTTTTGCTCTTTTACCGCAAATCTATATCTGTTATACTTGGTACAGTCAAAAATTTTGCAGACGGCCGTTTCCCATTAAAAGGAACGGCCGTTTTGCTGTAAAGGTGGTGGTTATCATAAGTTTAAAAAAGATCCGCAGGATCCTGCGGGATGAGCGTGCCGAGGCAAACTACCTCAGCACCATGGTCTTCATTTTCATTGCGGTGTTACTGTTGGCTTTTATCATTGATCTGTTCAGCATTATCTCAACCAAGCAGGAGCTGGACCTCTGCGCCGATCAAATGGTAAAACAGATCCAGCTGTCAGGAGGCGTCAATGCGGAGACGGAACAGCTTTTCAATTTCCTCTGTTCCCAGATTGAGGGGGCTGAAAACATCTCCTATTCCATCAACGCCTCCTACAAGACGCCGACTCCCTCCGGGATGAACAGGGCCATCCAGTTAGGCAGCCCTTTCTACCTTACCATCCAGGGGGAGGCAAAGCTGGGCGGTTTCTGGAACTTCGGCCTGGTACGCATCAATATTGTTTCCAGGGCGGCAGGCGTCAGCGAACATTATTGGAAGTGAGGTGCCTATGAAGAAAATATGTATACATGATCGAGGCAGGGAAGCTTTTTCCCTGACTGCAGCGCGGCCCGCATACTGCTTTGGCAGCAAACTTCAATATGCGGGCCTGCGCATAAAGAAACGCCTGGCAAATGACCGCGGCGATATGTCCATCTACACCTGCTTCCTTGTGATGGGCGTGGTGATCCTGGTCTCCTTCCTGCTGCTGTATGCTTCCGTAAAAATCACTTGCATAAACATACGGAATGGTGCGAAAATGGAACTGAACAATTTGAGTGCCAGCATCTATGCCGATACCTACCGTTCCCAGAGGGAGACCAATTTCAGCGAATACTTAAATACCCTGTACTCCAGCAGCAGCTATACCGCCATGCTGGAGGAAGCCGTAACGGACGGGCTGGCAAACAAGCTCCCCCTCTCCACGGATGATTACCAGGTGAGGAACATCAGCCTTGCCTTCCATGTAGCAGGGGACAGGGTGGAGTATGTCTTTTCCTGTGACGCCGAATTTTATATCTTCATGTTCGGCCGCCAGTACCCCGCCATCACCCGGCACATTGAGCTGACGGGCTACCACAACACAAAATTTTAGTAATTTGTTGAAAAAGCTTCCCCCCAGACCGTAAGGGATATTTATAAAGCAACGAAAGGAGACACAGACCATGAAGAAAATTTTCAGATCAAAGAAGTTTCTGTTTTCCGTGCTGGCGGCTGCCTGCATCGGCATTTTGGCCGTCTGTTTTGTGGTGAACAGGGACAGGGATAACAATTTCCAGCCGGAGGATGTGGCCGCCAACACCGTGACACAGGAATGGCAGGAATCCCCGGCACCCACCGTAAATACGGCAACCCCTGTCCCCACCCATACACCTGCACCGGCTGCCACAAAAGAGCCCATGGAGGAATACCCCAAGGTGGTAGACGAATCCGAGAGCAAAGTCGTCATTGACTTTACCCCCGAAGGGGAGGACCTCAAGACGGAGCCCCCTGAACCGCCTGCGGCTGAAGGCGATCCCGAAGACCCGTCTGCGCCGCCCACCTATGCGCCGGAAGAAACCAGCCCGGAACCAACTGCACCACCGGCACAGAGCAATACGCCTGCCCCCGGCTCCACCAACGAAAACGGCGCCGTATATGACCCTGTATTCGGCTGGGTGGTGCCCGGTCAGGTAGAGCAGACAACCTCAGGCAGCACCGGCGACCCCGATAAGATGGTTGGCGATATGTAGGGCAGGAATTTTACAACTGAATATGGAATCTGCGCCAGCAAGCGCACTGTACCGATAAAACCGTCACTTTTCCGTGGCGGTTTTTCATTTCTGCGGGCAATAGGAAAACGGCCATGCCCGCATGACTATCTGACTGGGCAAAGAGAAAGATTTCCCTGTCCGGCCGACTAAATAACATGAAGGAGCGTGATACAAAATGAAACGATTTTTAACCATCTTCTGCGCTCTGGCGCTTATGCTGTGTCTTTTACCTGCCACAGCCTTTGCCGCCGGCGAGGGGAACATGGACAGCGGGGGCGGCGGCATGGGCCAGGGCACTTCCACCAATTCATGGACCCCCGGAAAGGACGGTGTGCGCATCACGGTAGTGGATGCCGAGACAGGCGCCGCCGTCTCAACCCCCATGGATTATTCCAATACGGTCCAGAGCAGCAGCGCCTTGCACTTCGGCAAGGTCAGCAAGTTACAGTATCTGAACGGAGCCAGCCTGTCGCCCCAGTCCGGCGTTGCCTACAGCTGCATAAATCCTGACAACCCCATGCCCACCATTGTCAGCAGCACCGGCAGGAACAATATAGAATCCATCAAGCGGTACTTCTGCAGCGAGTACGCCTGCATGATGATCGCCGGGGATGCGGGCGTCAGCTATGAGGCCATGCTGGCAGGCAAGTACAAGCTGCTGGTGGAGCCTCTTGCCTACTTTACCCACAACGGGCTGTTTTACTGCATGACCGCAACGGAGGCCGCCCTGTACGACCAGCTATCAGGCGGCGCACTGAGGCGCACCATGACCTCCCTGACCCATAAAAACCTGCCCCTGGCCCTGTTCCTGGAGTACAGCGACTTAGGGCTCCCGGCATGGGCGGGCAGCACCACCGGGAAACAGGCCAACGCAGACATCATAAGCAGCCTCGGCGTGGGCATCGTGCGGTTTCAGGAACTGCCCCCTGTGCCGGAGGGCGGCCTTGAGGCCCCCGATATGGAATACCGGGTAAATACGGATGTGATCACCTCCGTCACCCTCCACACGGATGAAAACCTGACGCCGGACAATCCTGCCTCCGCGACCTTCCAGATCCTCGGCACCTCCTACCAGGTCAACAACATCGTGATCCCCGAGGGCGATTCCCAGGTGGTATGGGTCAAGTGGCATACCCCCGGCACGCCCCAGGATGTCAGCATCACGGTGTCGGTGTCCGGCGCCACCACGGCGAAAACCTCCTTTACCGCCAGGATCGTGGACCTGAACGAAAGGATACCGCCCGACCCCCTGGCAACGGACACCTATCCCGGCTATTCCCCTCCCGCCCTTCCCGCCAATCCCCAGAAGCTGACGGCAAACTGGGGCGTGTGGAGCTGCTACTGGAAAGCAAAGTGGGTATGGCACCCCGACTGGAAATGGCATTCCGACTGGCAGTGGCATGATGAACCCTGCGGCAGCACCTGCCCGCCCGGCTGCACTGAAAATCACGGGGACTGGGAGGACGAGGGCGAATGGGTGGACGAAGGGAAGTGGGTGGATGAGGGGGAATGGAAATACCGCTATACCGGCTACTCCGCCTCCCTGTCCGGGACCATGTCCCTGCTGCCGGACGACCTTGTGCCCACCGCAAACAGGAAAGACATGAAAAGCGGCTACGGCGTCAAGACAGAGGTAGGCGCAGTGCTTTCCACGGACGCCCCGGCCGGGCATATCACCAACCCCCAGACCGCCCTGTCCGTGTTCCCGGAATTCCAGTACCGCACTTACCTGCGGCTTTTGCAGCGCGTTTCCAGCGGACGCAGCGCAAAATTCACTTTCCGGGCAAACGAGTTTTCCACCTACGGACGGGCTGCCCACTTTACCCCTGTATGGTTCCCTGACAATACAGACTACAGGGTCTATACCCAGGTGTGGGATACCTGGACGCCGGACGGGATGCTGTCCGTCAACGTAAACGATCACGTCACCATACACGGCAGCCTCTTTGACGACTGGTATACCAACCGTGAGTGACATCATTTCCTTATCCTATGAAACGCTGGTACTCTGCTGCCTTACAGGCTTTGCAGCATATGACATCCGCACCAGACGGGTGCCCGACCGGGCGCTCGTTTTTTTCTGCCCCGCTGTCCTCGCCTCCCTGCCGATCCATATGCAGGAAACAGGCACATCCTTTCAGGCATCCCTTGGCTTTTCCCTGGCGGGATGTGCGGCGGGCTTCCTGATCCTGCTCACTGCCGCCTTGCTTTCCAGGGGCGACGCCGGGGTGGGCGGCGGCGACATCAAACTGGCGGCAGCCACAGGCTTCATCTACGGTCCTTACCGTATGCTGGGAATCCTGATGCTTGCCGCCCTGCTGTCTGCCTGCGCCGCCCTAATCACTTTATGCAGACGCAAGGGCAAAGCAAAAAGACTTTCCCTGCCCTTTGTCCCATTTATAGCGGCAGGCAGCCTGATTACTTTAATTATTTCCATGATATAAAGCAGCATTTCCCATTACAGCGCACTGATATGTGGCCTGACATTCCAGAGCGGATTCTGCCCTCTATCGTTGCCACCTCCGTGCGTCTGCCAGGGATATGCACAACTCTTAATCAGAAAAGGAGAACAAACCATTATGAAACTGAACAACCGTTTCCTGTTCGGCATGCTCAGCCTCCTGCTGGCAGCCATCATCGCCTTTGTCGCCCTGCCCACCATCGCAAGGCAGACCAACGGCAAGACCGAGATCGTCCGGATTACCCAGCCGGTGCAGAAGGGCGAGCAGATCACCGCCTCCAACACCGAAGTGGTGGAGGTGGGGAGTTTCAACCTGCCCCCCAACATCGCCCGCTCCCTGGAGGATGTAAACGGGCTCTACGCCACCGCCGACCTTGCCCAGGGGGACTACATTCTCACCACCAAGGTCAGCATGGCGCCCATTTCCTCCGACATAGCCCTAAACAGCATTCCCTCCGGCATGACCGCCATCTCCCTGACGGTCAAGACCCTGGCATCTGGCCTCTCTGACAAGCTGCAGCCCGGCGACATCATCCGCATCTACCACTTTCTTGACACGGCTGAGGAAGTGCCGGAGCTGCGTTACGTCCGTGTGCTGTCCGTGACGGATGCGGACGGCATCAACGTGGATAACGCCAGGGAGCCTGTAGCGGACGAGGAAAAAAAGCAGTCCGCCACCATCACCGTGCTGGCAAGCCCCGAACAGGCCAGGATCATCACCATGCTGGAAAATGACGGCTTTTCCCATGTGGCGCTGGTCTCCCGTGGCAATGACACACTGGCGGAAGAACTGCTTTCCTTACAGGCACAGTCCATCCTGGAGATTTATCACCCTGAACTGCTGGAAGAAACGGCAGCCCCGGATGAGGGCAACAGGGAGACTGCCGGGGAAACGGCGGAAACTTCCCCCAATCCCCCGGATGCAGAGACAAACAAGGGCAGCGCCGAAACCAAGCCGGCTGCCGCACAGAATTGACGGAAAGGAGAAAACCATGGGAAAAGTTATCACCGTATGGGGCAGCCCCGGCAGCGGCAAATCCATGTTCTGCTGCATCCTCGCCAAAGCGCTGACCCGGGACAAAAGGAAAGCCATCATCATAAACGGGGAGGCCGGCGTCCCCATGCTGCCCGTCTGGCTGCCCGAACAGCTTATTGAAACAAACGCCTCCGTCGGGCAGGTATTGAGCAGCGTGGAGATCGACACCTCCCTGGTAGCCAGCCACGTGACCGTCCTAAAATCCTACCCCTTTATCGGGCTCATGGGATACAGCGCCGGGGAAACGCCCTTAAGTTACCCGGAGACGGATTTCAACATGGTGCTGCAGCTGGTGTCCGCCGCATCAAAGCTGGTGGACTTTGTCATCCTGGACTGCGGCCCCAGCATGACGAACGTGTTCACGCCTGCCGCCATAGCCTCCGGCGACCTGGTTGCCCGCATCCTGACGCCGGACTTAAAGGGCGTCAACTACTTAAAGGCACACCAGCCCCTCCTTGCGGACGAGCGGTTCCACTATGACAGGCACCTGACCTTTGCGGGAATGGCGCGGCCGTTCCACGCCTTTGAAGAAATGGGCTACCTCATCGGCGGCTTTGACGGGCTCCTGCCCTACGGCAAGGAGATCGACCGCTGCGCCACGGAGGGCGGCATGTTCCAGGCCCTCAAATACTGCAATGCAAAGTACATTGCCTCACTGAACAAGGTGCTGGAGGCGCTGGAGCAGATGGAGGCCGGGGAAATACAGGAAACGGCCGCCCCTGCGGAAAACAGCGCGGATTATAAGGAGGAATTTTCGGATGAACAACCTGAATGACATTTTCTTTTCACAGACTGCCAGCGAGGGACTGACCTACGAACAGATACTGGAAGATGTGCAGCGGTATTTCTCCGAGAACCACGCCTCCACCATTGCGGAGGCCGGCGACGGGGACACGGAGCGGGCGGCCTCCGTCCTGAAGGAACTCATGGCGCAGTACCTTGTAAAGCGCAGATACTCCATCGAAGGGCTGACCCCCAAAGAACTGTGCGAAAAGCTGTATGAGGACATGGCCGGCTATTCCTTCCTGAAAAAATGGATCTACCGCCCCGGCGTGGAGGAAGTGAACATCAACGCCTACAACGACATCGAGGTCATCATGAACAGCGGGCGCAGCCTCAAGATACCGGACAAGTTCTCTTCCCCCCAGCATGCCATCGACGTGGTGCGGCGTATGCTGAACGCCTGCGGCATGGTGATCGACGACACCATGCCCTCCGTCCTTGGCTTTCTGGACAAGAACATCCGGATCTCGGTGGACAAGACCCCCATCGTTGACCCGGAGGTGGGGGTGAACGCCTCCATCCGTATCGTCAACCAGCAGACCGTATCAGAAGAAATCCTGTTAGAGTCCGGCAGCGCCACGGCGGAGATGCTCCATTTCCTGACCGCCTGCATCCGCTACGGGGTATCGGTGTGCATCGCAGGCTCCACGGGCTCCGGCAAGACCACCATCATGGCGTGGCTCTTATCCAACGTGCCCAACAACCGGCGCCTCATCACCATCGAAGAGGGCAGCCGGGAGTTTGACCTGGTAAAGCGGGACGCAGACGGCAACATCTTAAACTCCGTGGTCCACCTGCTGACCCGCCCCCATGAAAACCCGGCCATGAACATCAACCAGGACTTCCTTTTGGAGCGGGTCCTGCGCAAGCACCCCGATGTGATCGGCGTGGGCGAGATGCGGTCTGCGGCAGAGAGCCTGTCCGCCGCCGAGAGTTCCCGCACCGGCCATACGGTCTGCACCACCATCCACTCCAACTCCTGCGAGAGCACCTACCGCAGGATGATGACCCTTGCCAAGCGAAAGTACAGCATGGACGACTCCATCCTGATGCAGATCATGGTGGAGGCTTATCCCGTGGTGGTGTTCACCAAGCAGCTGGAGGACCGCTCCCGGAAGATCATGGAGATCATCGAGGGCACCGACTACCAGGACGGACGGCTGCTCTACCGCTCCCTCTATAAATACGAGGTGACGGACAACGTGATTGACGGGAACGGCAATGCCCGTGTGATAGGCAGCCACAAAAAGACCGGGCTGATCTCCGGCACGCTTAAGAAACGGCTGCTGGACAACGGGATCTCCCACAAGGAGCTGGCGGAATTTAACCCGAAGGAGGAAACATAAATGCAGTGGATTTACATGATTTGTTTTGCCCTGACTGTCTCAGGGCTCTTTGCGCTGTTTGGCGTGCGGCTGAAGGACATCCTGGAAGTCATCTTCCGTTCCCGCCGCAGGACTGCCACCCTGGGCGACGAGCTGAACGTACTTATGGGCAGGCCCGCCCAGCGGTTTTTCAGCCAGGATTACGAGATCCGGCAGATCCTAAAGGACACCGGGCGGGCTGACCGCTATGATGCCGTGACCCGGCTGACCCTGATCCTGTTTGCGGCAGGCGCCGTGCTTGCCCTGCTGATCGGCAACGCCTACCTGGTGCCTGTCCTGGGCCTTGGCTTCTCCCTGATCCCTGTCTGGTATCTGCGGAGCACCTCCGCCAGCTACAAAAAGCACTTAAACGAGGAACTGGAGACGGCCATCTCCATCATCACCACCTCTTACCTGCGGACAGAAGACCTGATCCGCTCCGTGAAGGAAAACCTGGCGTACCTCAACGAGCCCGTGAAAGCCACCTTTGAGGCATTCGTCTATGAGAGCGAGCTGATCAGCGCCAACACCACCAGCGCCATCAACAGCCTGAAGATGAAGATCCCCAACCGGGTCTTCCACGAATGGGCAAACATCCTGATCCAGTGCCAGTCTGACCGTTCCATGAAGAACACCCTGCCCACCATCGTGCAGAAATTCTCCGACGTGCGGGTGGTACAGTCTGAGCTGGAGGCCATGCTGCAGGAGCCCAGGCGGGAGGCGGTCACCATGATGTTCCTGGTAATCGCAAATGTACCGCTTCTGTACTTCCTGAACAAGGACTGGTTCCATACCCTGATCTACACCACCCCGGGCAAGATCGCCCTAGCGGTCTGCGCCGCCATCATCCTGTTCTCGCTGACGCAGATCATGAAACTGAGCAGGCCCATAGAATACGGAGGTGACGGCACATGATGATCCTTGCTTTTACCGCTGTCGTGCTGTTCGGCATTGCGGTATACAACCTGTCCTGCGCCTTTGCGGACATCCCCACCGGCAGAACCTCAAAGATGATGATGCTGGCACGGAAACAGCGGGGCGTAAAAAACGAAAAGCTGCTGGATGTGTACCTTACCAGGATCGCCGCCTTTTTTGCGCCTCACCTGCGCCTGGACCGGCTGAAACGGAACAAACTGCAGGCTGCCCTGCATATCGCCGGGCTGGAGATGACCCCGGAGGTCTATACGGCCAGGGCCTGGGTGGCTGCCGGGGGCGTGATCCTGTGCGCGCTTCCCCTGATGTCCGTCCTGCCGCTTGCCGTCCCCATCCTTGTGGGGCTGGCGGTGGCGCTGTGGTTTTCCACCTACTATGCGGCATTTGACTTTGTAAAAAAGCGCCGCAAACTCATAGAGGCGGAAATCCCCCGCTTTGCCCTTACCATCGGGCAGAACCTGGAAAGCGACAGGGACGTGCTGAAGATCCTGACCTCCTACCGCCGGGTGGCCGGCAGGGATTTCGGGGCGGAGCTGGACCAGACCATTGCGGACATGAAGACCGGCAACTATGAGAACGCCCTGATCCACTTTGAGACCCGCATCGGGAGCCCCATGCTCTCCGACGTGATTAGGGGGCTTGTGGGCGTCCTGCGTGGGGACGACCAGCGGATGTACTTCAAGATGATCTGCTTTGACATGCGGCAGATCGAACAGAGCAACTTAAAAAAAGAGGCAGCCAAGCGCCCCAAGAAGATGCAGCGCTACTCCATGATGATGCTGATCTGCATCATGATCATCTACCTGGTGGTGCTGTGTACGGAGGTGCTGGGCTCCCTTGGGGCTTTCTTCGGATAAACAGTCAAGAGCAAGACTGCCCCAGAACTCTTCCAGCCAAATACCCCGCCGCAGGCTGGCGGGAAATACATCATGCAAAGGAGGCGGTAACATGTACCCCAGCGGCTTTTTGTAGCTGTCTGACGGAATGCACCATTGACACTGACAACCAATAGTTTCAAAACCATTGAAGGAGGTTTCCCATGAAAAAAGTAACAAAACTCATCAAAGGCAGCAGCTGCCGTATTATGTCCCGTACCCGCAGGGCGCTTTCCAACCAGCGCGGCGATTTTTATATCTCGGATGCGGTAAAGATCATCATCGCCGTTGTCCTGGGCGCCCTGCTGCTGGCAGCCCTGACCGCCATTTTTAACGGCACAGTCATCCCCAGGATCACACAGGAGATCAACAAGCTGTTCAGTTGAATGATACTGCTGACAAAAAATTTGGGACCAGACGTAAAAAATTTGCGTCTGATCCCTTTTTTTGATTTCAAATGGAGCATAAGGAAAGTGAGAGATATGAAAGAAAACCAAAACCATAATGAACTCTACCCTTTTATGAAAGCCGTCCGGGGCAACTGGCACAATGCCTTGTACCTTTCCTGCAGGCAGAGCTCCTGCACAGGACATGAAAATTGCCAGGACTTCCTGATGGCAGTGGATGCAGAAGGACACCCCATCCTGATGCCGGTGGATGTAATGCGTTCCCTGTCCGGGGAGGACATAGAACCGAGAGACTGCCTGGACACCATGGAAAAGCGGAAATTTGAAACCCTCTACTCCCTGTATATCGAGTGGCACACGGTTTCACAGACAGACTGCCCGCTACGGCAATTACTTGAAACACAGACCTGAAAACAAAAAACAGTCGCCAGACGGCAAAGAAAAGAGGTGAAATCCAAATGAAGATGAAGAAATACCGGATCAACTGCCCCTACTGCGGCTCCCCTGCACTCTGCCGCCCTGCGGCCATGGTACACGGCAGCTCCACCCTGGAAAAGGGGCGCTATCTCTATGTCTGTTCCCTTTTCCCGGAATGTGACGCCTATGTGGCCGCCCACAAAAAGGACAAAAGCCCCATGGGCACCCTTGCAGACAGGGAACTGCGCCACAAAAGGATCCTTGCCCACCATGCCCTTGATGATCTCCGGAAAACCCGGCACATGGAAAAATGGGCCGCCTACCTCTGGCTCCAGGGGAAACTGGGGCTTACCGAGAAACAGGCGCATATCGGCCTGTTCTCCGGGCAGATGTGCGACCGGGTAATCTCCCTCTGCCATCAGGCACTGGAAACCTGCCCGCAGATGACAGCCTGAAAGGAGGCGGATGCTGATGAAAAAAACGATCCCTTTGACAATAGAACAGCAGGAATTGGTAGCAGCAAACCTCTCCGTGGTCCGATGGGCCATCCGGGATGGCTTCCATGTCAACGAGACCATATACGGCTTTGGATATGATGACCTGTACCAGGAGGGCTGCATCTGGCTCTGCCATGCCGCCGTCTCCTATGACCCTGCCTTATCCAAGTTCCCCACCTATGCCGGGAAAGTCGTGCGAAACGGCCTGACCTCCTACTGCCGCAGCCAGTGCAGCAAAGAGCGCCGTTTCACCCGTCTGGGTATAGGGGAACACGGGGAGCTGACTGCAGAGGGCTTGCCCTTGCAGCAAACAGATGATTTTGAGGCGCAGATTTCCATGCTGGAAACCACGCAGCTTTTGGAAACCCGTGCCAGAGATTATCAGGGCGTTGCAAGGCTGGGGATCAAAGCCCTGGAACTGAAGATCAGGGGCATGAGCATCACGGAGATTGCAGAGCTGTACCATGTGCCCCCTTCCCATGTGGGCGCATGGATCACCCGTTCCAAGCAGAAACTCCGCAAAGACCCCCTGTTCCTGTCGGGCATTACATAACCTGCCCCATAATGACCTTCCATCCCATAAACCCTAAGAACACAGGAGGTAAAATTCTATGATGATTCAGACAAAGACCCTCTACACCGCCATCGGTCGCTTTGAGCGGAGGCATAACGGCTGCGGCCGCTCCTGCCCCGTGATCGTGCTCGGCGGAAAAGAATACATGGCAGACCTGCAGGAAATGGCCGTATGGACCATCCTGAACTGGAGGATCGTCCGGAAAGAGGAAATCGGCGCACTTTATGAAGAAATGACAGGGAAAGCCGGCGTGCCCACAGACCGGTCCTGGGATGCCTGCGTGGAACGGCTCCTGGTCCGGGGCCTGCTAATCTCAGGCAGCGGGGATACCGAGTATGACGCACTGTATGACCTCATATCCTCCCTGTACATCATCCCCACGGACAGCAGCTTCCCCCTCCGGCTCGCCGCTTTCCTAAAACTGCTCTTCTTAAACCGTGTGCCTTTTCCTGCGGCTGCAAAGCTGTTCCGGAAAGACCGGCGCACCCCTGGGGAAAAAGAGGTGATGCACCTTGCCAGGCAGGCGCTCCTGTCCACGGCGGAGATCATCAAATGCACGGAGAAAGGCATCCGCTGCCTGCCGGATGAAAACAGCATCATGGACGGGCTGTATGACGACTGCGATACCACCGGCGACAACATCGGCAGCCTCATGAAATCCTCCCCCGGCACAAAGGACATCACGCTGGCCGTGGCTAACCTTTACCTGCGCCAGCAGATCATTTTTGAAAGGATATGACATTTATGGAAAAACAGAATAAAATCCCCCCGGTACTGCGGGCCAAGACGGCGCTCACCTTCCTTACGGGTGCCGGGATTGGCACGGCTGCCCTCATCGTCTCCACCGTTTCAAAAGACCGCCCCCTGCTTATCTTAGGCAGCATCCTGTTCCTCTGGTGCCTCTTAAAAGGCTGGATGCTCTACCGGAGCATCCAGGCCGGGCATTATGAATGTGTAACCGGGATTTGTAACTCGGTCTCCCATCCGCCCTTCCACCGATATAAAAAAGTATACCTGACGCTGGCGGACGGGAAAGAGACCACCCTGCTTTTAGGGCTGCAGACAAAGATAAAGCCGGACAAATGGTATCGGTTTTATTTCCGGAGCGGCTCCTCCTCCCGGCTGGGCAATGAATATCTGGATGCGGCGCTCTCCACCAATGTATTCTTAGGCTGTGAAGAATGCGCCGCCGAACCGGATACCCCGCAATAATTCCATGCCCCCTGCCGTTTCGCCTCACATAAAAACATGGGGCTCAATTTCGCAACAGCAGATCATTCTGAAGAAAAAACAGGCAGCACTCCCTATTTATTTAGTAATAGGGAAAACAATAGCATCCGCCACAGCTTATTTCTATATATAGCATACATTTGCTTGACACCCACAACATATAGTGTTATACTTTCCTTGTGATTGATTTTTGTGCATTTCCCGTTTTGGGATCGGCGGTCTTGATCCGCATTGCACACGCTGTTAAGTTTGTATGCAAGTGTCAGTGGTATTGCCATGCCCTTTTGGCTGGTATCCCCCTGGCACTTTTTTTATAGATACTAAAGCCGATGGCAGAAAGGAGTGTAATGGCACAGATTTTTGTTTTGGGCCGTGTGGAGGATGACCTGTCTTCAAAGACAAGCCAGTCCGGATCCGCCTATGTGTGCTTCCGCCTGACCGAACAGGCCGGAAAAGGAAGGACACAGACCTACCAGGTATGGGCATGGAATGAGGACGTCACCCGGCTTTTAAGGCTGGGCGTCAAAAAAGGGACGCTGCTCTGGCTGACAGGCACGCAGGAACTTGTGGACTGCACCGCGAAACAGGGCACAGCAAAGACCATGCTGCTGAAGGTGTACCTCACCAACTTTGGCTTTGTCCCCGGCCGCCGCTTGGACGGCAGCCACACAGATGCACCCAACGGCCCTGAAACTGCGGCAGCCCCGCCTCCCCCGGAGGTCCTGGACGGCAGCCGCGACCCCCTGCCGGAGTAGCCTGCTGCCCCGGCCCATGAAAGAGGAACCGCACCAGTTTTTCAGAAAGAATCTGAAATCCGGCTGCGGTTCCTTTTTTGTTGCAGAAAACCAAACAAGAAAGGAACGGTGTGAAATGAAGAACGACAAAACCCCCTGGAACAGCATCGGGCTCCTGACCGGAGCCGTCATCGCCATACTGGCCCTGGCACGGGGCCGGCTGCAGACAGGACTGCTGCTTGCCGCCCTTACCCTCTGGGCCATATGGATGGCGGCATACCTGCTCTCCCCCCGCATCCGGCACCACAGACACAGCCGGGCCTGCGGAAAACAGACAAAAAAGCGGCTGGCTGAGGGAATCGCCCCTCCTGATCTGTTCCAGCTGAAAGACGCGGACGGCTCCCCCACGGAACAGCTCCTGCTGCGCCATGTAAACCACCGCATATCCGCTTACCTGCGCTCGGCTTACCCTGACATGACCTGGGAATGGTGTGAGAAAACGCCCGAAAGGATCATCCTCCGTGGCGGCACAGGGCGCATCCGGGTATTCGGGGTGCCTGGTTTCGACCATGCCGACATCAAGATCGACAGACAGGCAAACATCGGCTGTGACATGATAAGGATCGTCCCCCTGGCTGCAGCCGGAGGACAGCCGCCTGCGGCGGATAATGTCCCTCCCAACAAACAGCCGGTTGACCCGCAGATCTGGTATGAAATGCAGGGCCGCAAGGTGCTGGAATCCCTGGTGGCAGACTTAAACTCCCGCGGACACTGCCGCATGATTCTCCATGAGGACGGGGACGTCTGCGTGACAGAGGACACGGCGGAGGTTGCCAAAGAGCACCTTGCCAACTTTCCGGAAAAGCTCTACTGGGACCGGCTGATACAGGTCTTTGAGCGGAACGGCCTGGCGGCGGAGGTCACGCCCGCAGGCATCCAGGTCTCGTGGTAAACACACAGAAAAAGAAAGGAGTAAATGCGAATGAAAGAAGGCCTAACCCTTCAGGAAATGGCCGCCGAGATTACGCGGCAAAGTGAATTGAAGGCAGATTATCTGGTGGACAATAAAAACCTGAGAATGGAAACCTACGATGGCCAAGTCTATCTCCATATGTATGATAACGGCACGGAGCCCGTGGAGACGCTGAAGGTCGGCGCCATCGCCCACCGCCAGCTTGGCTTACACCTGAGCATCCCGGCATCCTACTATGACAGGATGCTTACGGAACACCCTGACCTGCTGACACAGAATGTCAACGCCTGGCTGGACCGCACGCCCTCCAAACGGATGCTGCGTACCATGGGCGGCACGGCCCGGGCTTTTCTTAGCAGCCGCTATAAGCGTATCGACAACATGGAGGTGGCAACAACTGTCCTCCCGATCCTGTCGGGAATAAAAGGCGCCCGCTTTGAGAGCTGCCAGATCACGGAGAGCCGGATGTACATGAAGGTCGTCAACGAACGCCTGACCGCCGAAGTCTCCCCCGGGGACATCGTGCAGTCGGGGATCATCATTTCCAACAGCGAGACCGGCATGGGGGCCGTCAATGTCCAGCCCCTGGTATACCGCCTTGTCTGCAAAAACGGCATGATCGTCAACGATGCACAGACCAGGCGCAACCATGTGGGACGTGTCAACGAAGCCGACGAGAACTTCCTGCTCTATTCGGAGCAGACGCTGGCCGCCGACGATAAAGCCTTTCTGATGAAGATTCAGGACACCGTAAAAGCCGTTGTGGACGAGACACGCTTTTCACAGGTAGTCGGGCTGATGCAGCAGGCAAAGGGCGCCGCCATGGATACCCATGACATTCCCGGCATCGTCCGTCTGGCAAGCAGGGATTTCAAGATCACGGAAAGCGAAAGTACCGGCGTCCTCCAGCACCTGATCGAGGGGAAGGACCTGACGCTGTACGGGCTTTCCAATGCGATCACACGCTACAGCCAGGATGTGGAGAGCTACGACCGGGCCACCGAGCTGGAGGGCATCGGCTACAATGTCCTCTCCATGCCTGCGTCACAATGGAAACGGATCAACCAGGCGGCTGCCTAAACAGCCGCACCACAGAAACGGAGGAAAAATAATATGACAACCCAGAACACCAGCACCACAATGGAACCCGTAAACTTCCAGCTGCCCGCAGTGATGGACAGCAGTTTCACATCGGAGGATCTGGCTGACGATATGGACGGCCTGCAGATGAGCTTCCAGCGGATCAAGATTCCTGCCGGCGGCAACCTTGTGTTTGAGATCCCCACGGATGACCCGGACAACCCCAACTATGAAAAGACCATAGATGGCGTCCTGATCTTCCACCATGACGCCAACGCCTACTGGCCCGAGGGCAGCGAGTATGACGAAAACACCGCCCCCCTGTGCTCATCCGTAAACGGCAAGCAGGGCATCGGGGAACCCGGCGGCTCCTGCGTGATGTGCGCCATGAACCAGTACGGGACATCTGCTGAAGGACGGGGCAAGGCGTGTAAGAATATGCGTATGCTCTACCTGCTCCAGAGCGGCGAGTGCGTACCCATCCAGATCTCCCTTCCGCCCACCAGCTTGAAGCCCTTCAAGAACTTTGTCAACCAGGCTTTCCTGCTGCGCCGCCGCCCTTCCTATGGCAGCGTGATACAGATCGGGCTGAGAAAGGAGAACAACGGCGGCAACGATTACAGCGTGGCTACCTTCCGCCTTCTGGAAAACTTTGAGGGGGAAGACCTTGCACAAATCCGTTCTTATGCCGAAGGCTTCCGGGAGCAGATCAAGCTGACCCTGAAACAGCGTGCGGAAATGGCAAAGGAACAGCTTGACGACGGCTGCGATTATGTCAATGCAGAGCCCCAGACCGCCAGCACCACAGGCCCGGTCTACATGACCCCCGCCATTGACGGCGACAGGGAGGCCCTGCCCGCATAAACACGTAAAAGAAACCATTATGGCAGATGCCATGAACCAAGCAGACAAGGGATATTCCGGTTACTCCGGGGTATCCCTGCTTTCATCTACAAGGAGGATTTTATAATGAGTGATATACCTTTGACACCTGAACAGAGATTATTTGCTGCTGAACATCATGATCTGGTCTATGCATTCCTTAACAGCAAACATTTATCGGAAACCGAATTTTACGACGTGATCATTTTCGGTTACTTAGATGCGGTCTGTGATTTCCTCGCAAAAACGGATTTACAGAGATATGCGTTTTCTACCATTGCATGGCGTGATATGTCCCGCTGCCTTTCAAACTATTATAGAGACCAGCATCGCCAGAAACGCACCGCAACCGTTATCAGCATCCATGTTCCCAGATATGATGATGGTCTTCCTCTGGAGGAAACCATCGAATCCCCGGATGAACTGATGCAGCAGCTGGAAACCAGGCTTCTCCTGCACGACCTGGCAAGCCGCGTGTCCAGACAGCAGATGGATATGGTCCGTTTACGGGGCAGCGGTTACAGCGACCGGGATATTGCAAAAAAGCACAATGTTTCCATGGATCAGGTCAGGAAACTTCTGAACGAGGTCCGCCTGGCGCTGAAAGCGCTCTGCTATGAATGAACCTTTCCACACAGCACACTCTCTTTACAAAGATTGGAGGCCAAAGCGAATGAATGAGAAAAAGAAAGAAGTAAAGCTGTGCGGCTGCCTTATCCGCCCTATCGCAGTAGGCAGGACAGCCATTTATGCCGCCGGAGGGCGCATCCACCGCACTTCCCGCGTGGTGGCGATCCACGAACAGGCAGAGGATATGGTGCATTT
Organism: uncultured Acetatifactor sp.; assembly: GCA_964486095.1. Classification (GTDB taxonomy): domain Bacteria; phylum Bacillota; class Clostridia; order Lachnospirales; family Lachnospiraceae; genus Acetatifactor. The sequence goes on from CAZAMX010000004.1 coordinate 17,938, forward strand.
TGAGACGAATGCAACCCATTACCACCTGTCCTTGAGCCCTTTACCGCTGGCTGCGGCAAGCCCAATTCCGGCGGCACTGGCCGCCTGCGCATAGTCAACACTTCTGCGGCATCCGCCGGGCTCCCATAGGTGCAAACATCCCGGACTTTGGCATAGTGCCGCAGATACAAGCAATAGAATCCACGCTTCGCGAGTCTTCTATTGTCATAAATAACAAAACCATTCTGGGCAGGTCCATAATCTGCCCAGATATTTTCAGGAGGAACACATATGATGGATATAAAAGAATTTACAGAGAAAGCCTGCACGGAAATCGAAAAAATCCTGGGCAGTAAGGTGCAGTACAAAGAAGTGGAAAAGCTCAATGGAGCCAAACATTACGGCCTCATAATCCTTGAGCCCGGCAGCAATATTGCTCCCACTTTGTATCTGGAGCCCTTTTATGACATGTACCTGTATACAAAAAACTGGAAGGACACCGTAAACCGAATCATCAAAGCCTATCAGTCTGACAGTTTCCCCAAGCGCCTTGACATGAAATGGTTCACCGATTTTGAAAAGGTACAGGAGCTGATCTTCTATAAGCTGGTCAACTTCGAGGCAAACACGGTGCTGCTGGCGGATATTCCTTATACCAGATACCTTGACCTTGCTATCATTTACTACGTCCGCTATGAGAACGATGAAATTGGCGACGGCAGCATCCTGATCCATAACAGCCACCTTGAAATGTGGGGCTGTACCACACAGGATCTTGCCGGCCTTGCCGAAAAAAACACCCCGCAGCTTTGCCCCATTGCAGTCTCTACCATGATGAACGTCCTTCAGGAATGTGGGGCTGACACGGAAGAACTCTCTCTCTGTGAGGAAACTCCTGTCCCCATGCATATCATGACGAACGAGGCAAAGGTAAGCGGCGCAATCACCATCCTTTATCAGGATGCCCTGAAAAATTTTGCGGACAGCATCCATTCCGATGTGGTGATCCTGCCCAGCTCTGTGCATGAGGTCATCTTACTGCCCCTTCAGGAAGAGGAAGGATTGCAAGAGCTCCGGAACATGGTCTGTGAGGTAAACCACAGCGGGCTTGCCAGGGAAGATTTCCTCTCCGATAATATCTACCTGTACCGGAGGGATACAGGCAGCATCGAGATTGTATGATGCCATCTGATGGCAGTATATCTGACTGTAAAAGCAAAATACCTTACGAGAATCAACCATACTGGCGGAGGGCTGCTGCAGTCCCTCCGCCAGTACTAAGTCACCAACCCCCACTTCAAGTGGGGGTTTGCTATAGGCCCCCCAAGGGGCCTATAATACTTGTGCGCCTGAAAGGCGGGTGCCACAAGCACTGTTACTGGCTGCCGCTACAAAGCGGCTCCTTCACTATCTTCTTTTCTTGATTCTTCTGATTGTTCTGTTATATACTTCTTGATTGCTTCTTCTGTCACATTGCCTATTGTTGCAACATAATAGCCTCTTGCCCAGAACGCTTTGTTCCACTTGTTCTGCAAGTTTGGATGCCTGTCATATATCATCAATGTACTCTTCCCTTTTAAATATCCCATGAAAGTCGAGATACTCATCTTTGGTGGTATACTTACACAAAGATGCACATGATCCAAGCACACTGCTCCTTCAATTATTTCTATCCCTTTATACTTGCACAATGTTTGGATTATTTCACGCACATCGGTGCGTACCTGACCATATAGTTGCTTTTTTCTGTATTTGGGGATGAAAACTATGTGGTACTGGCATTTCCATGCAGTATGTGATAAACTCTTCTTGTCCATATGGACGCCTCCTGTTCTTTGAGTTTGGCTTGCGACACCTTACTCATTGTATCACAGGAGGCTTTTTTATAATATCCTCACCGCTTCTGCTTACTCTATTCTCCCCAGCATAGCTGGGGGATTAGAGTTTTCATTTATCACAACAGAAAGGACAGACTTATGAACCTATTACAAAAATTTGCAGGCGTCACGATAACAGCCGACGCCCGTATCACCGAGACTGACAGACACTTTTGCCAGGCACACCAGGCCGCCTATGAAAACGCCAAAAGCTGCCTCCAGGAGCTTGCCTTTTTCTGGGAAGACATATGGAGCCAGCAGACAGAACTGATGCACGGCATCACAGGTTCCTCCTGCCTTTACCTGACATCCGGGGATAACCTGCGCCTGTCGAAAACAGACATCCAGAAACAGCTTTTCGCCATACATGGCCTGTTCGTCGGCCATCTGGTATCCTTTTTCAACAATACTTATCACCTTTCCCTCTCCATCATGGATATGGAGGAAAAACTGATCCCCCAGAAACCTACGGACAAATGGATGGATGACTATGAAGACCAGGTAAAGAAATACACCCGGGCCATGCAGGACCTTTCCTTAAGCTACACTGACATTTTAGAGCAGATATTCCTTTACACGGACGGGCGGGAACTGTCTGCGCAGGCCCTCTATGAGTTAAAAGAAAAATGCCACGAAGCGGCATGGAACGCATCCACCGGACAGGCAAAGTTTACCCTGAAAAAATGCACCCTGCTGTTAAGCGGCTATTTCTGCAGTTTCCGTGACCGATACGGCGGCGGCTGTTGGGAACCCTCCCAAAGCACCAACGACATCTTAAAGGGAATCGCCCATTTTGAAACAGGAAATTTTTCAAACATCCCCTACAGCATAAACAGGCTGATCGAAGCCAATAACCTCACATATGATTCCTACGAGTTTAACGGCTGTAAAAAGGCCCTGTCCCTGAAAATGTATAAAAACCATCGCGTGGACATCAAATTTAGCACGGAAAGCTATGCCCGGCAGTTCGTCAGCGAATACCTGGGCGACGTCTGTTTAGGAGGTGAGCAGGATTGAAGTATTCCTATTATGGGGAGACCATTCCCCAGGCCCAGAGAAAAGCACTGAATGAGAAAGTCCTCTGCCTGATTGCCGGAGGCAGGCCGGAAGATTACGGCATCACCCGTGAGGACATCTACAATGCCTATACGGGGAACGGCGGCCTCCATGGACTGGAGAAAGGAGATTATGACAATTACCATCAGTTCAGCGAGGCCAAAAAAGAGGTGGAAAACGGCCAGTTTTTCACGCCGCCCCGCCTGTGCGAGTTTGTCACCGCCTGCCTGCGGCTTTCCTGCCATGACCTGGTGGCGGACCTGACCTGCGGAAAGGGAGACTTTTTCAACTCCATGCCCGCAGAAACAAATGTCTATGGCTGTGAGCTGGATGCAAAGGCCGCCAATGTGGCAAGATTCCTCTATCCAGAGGCAGTGATCGAATGTGGGGACATCCGCAGCTACCAGCCGGGGACAAGGTTTGACTATGTGGTGGGCAACCCGCCCTTCCACTTAAAATGGTGGACCGACAGCGGAAAAGAAATTCCTTCCCAGATGTATTACTGCATGAAAGCGGCAGAGCTGTTAAAGCCCCTGGGCATCCTTGCCCTGATCGTGCCCCAGTCCTTCCTTGCAGACTCCTTTTCAGACGGCGGGCAGATCCGGGACATGGAGCGGCATTTTAACTTCCTGGGACAGATCCTGCTCCCCGAAAGTGCCTTTTCCCACCTGGGCGTCAGGAATTTCCCCACAAAGCTGCAGTTCTGGCAGAAAAGAGGCTTTGAGGAAAGCATGAAAAAGCTGCCTTACCGGACGGAGGCGGAATTTACCTTGTCGGCGGATTTTGACATCCAAACAGAGGCGAATCACGCCTATGAAAAATGCATCGCCTATGCCAAATCCGCGCTGGAGAACAACCAGCACAGCATCCTCTTAAACCTGGCAAAATCCCACAGCGCCTCCAGAGATTTCCAGTACCAGACCCAAAAGCTCCTGTACCAGATCAAGGCGCATCCGGCCACCAAGGCGCTTTACGCCAAATGCAGCGAATACCTGTACCGCTTTTATACCCAGAAACAGCCGGACAACATGAACTATGAACAGTGGTGCGCCTCCAGGATCACAGAGGCAAAGGTGCTGGCCTATCTGAAGAACGCATTGAAAAGGCAGAACACCGCACCGGAAAGGGACGAGGTTGCCCTTGTCAAGCGCGATCATGAATTTGCCTACAAGGGATACAGTGCTGCCGCCAGACGCCGCATCACGGAGAAAATGCGCATTCCCGTCCCGGTCCACCAGGCCGTGCTGGACGCCACCCCGGAAAAATACCCCGGCTACGAACATCTGCTGCGCAAAAAACGCTCAGAATATGACACCCAGAGCAAGCCTTTTGCGGAAATGGAAGAAGACCCTTGCATAGCAGAATGGCTGGAGCAGTTCACCCTATGGGACGCCTCCCGTGTGGAATGGCTCCACTTAAACGTCATCCAGAAACATGACATCAACCTCACCCTGCAGAAACGCTATGCGCTCTTGCAGTGGGAGCAGGGGAGCGGGAAGACCCTTGCCGGCATCACAACAGGCCTATACCGGATGCAGCACCAGAACATACACAGCACCTGGGTGGTATCATCCGCCATCTCCATCCGCAACAACTGGAACGTGGCACTGCCTAACTTCGACATACCCTGCGTCTTTGTGAAACGGCTGGAGGACCTGGAGCGAATCCGCCCTGGCGATTTTGTCCTGCTTACCTTAAACATGGTCAGCACCCACAAAAAGAGGCTGCGCAGATTCCTGAAATGCCTTGGCAGGAACATCCAGCTGATACTGGATGAGAGTGACGAGATCTCAAACCCGGACAGCGCACGCTGCCAGGCCGTGCTCTCCTGCTTCCGCCGCTGCCGCATGAAATTACTCACCACCGGCACAAGCACCCGGAACAACATTTCAGAATTTGCGCCCCAACTGGAGCTGCTCTACAACAATTCCATCAACATGATTTCCTGGAATGAATATATCTACCACCATAACCGCGAGGACACCGAGAGTGACGAGCCGGAATACGACAGCAATCCCTATTTTGGCAGTCCCATCCCCGCCTATAAAAAGGGCTATTCCTTATTCTCCGCATCCCACCTGCCGGAAAAAGTGACCGTGTTCGGCCTGGAAAAACGCACCCAGGACATCTACAATGCGGATATTTTGAGCGGCATCCTGGGAAAGACGGTCATCACAAGGACCTTTGAGGAAGTGGCCTGCAAGGACATCAAGCGAATCCACCAGATCCTGCTCCAGTTCTCTCCGGAGGAAAGGCAGGTCTACCAGCAGGCCATCGAGGAATTCCACCAGATGCGCGACAACTATTTTTCCTCCACAGGCAACTCCAGAAAGGACGCCATGATGCGGCTTGTCCAGCAGATCGTCCTGCTGCTGCGGATCAGTGCGGCGCCGGATACCATGCTGGAGTATACGGGGGACACCCCTGTCAAGGTCATGTCTGCCGTGGAGATGATCGCCGACTGGCCGGACGAGATCATTGCCATCGGCGTCCGGCACAAGGCGGTGCTGCATTCTTACGAAAAGGCGCTGCAGGAATACCTGCCGGACCGGCCCCTGTTCGTGGTGACCGGTGAAAATACCAGCTTTGCCAAAAGAAGGGCTTTGCACCAGACACTCAAGGACAGCAAGAACGGGATCCTGCTCTGCACCCAGCAGAGCCTCCCCTCCAGCGTCAACTTCGAGTATGTCAACAAGGTCATTATCCCGGAGCTGCATTACAACAACTCCGGCATGAGCCAGTTTTATTTCCGCTTTATCCGGTACACCTCGACGGAATACAAGGATATTTATTTTCTCACCTATGCGGGCAGCATCGAGTCCAACCTGATGCAGATGATACTGGCAAAGGAAAAGCTGAACCTGTTCATGAAGGGACAGGATGTTGACCTGGATGAGATCTATGAACGCTTTGATGTGGATTACGACCTGCTCTCCCTCCTGATGCGTCAGGAACGGGACGATAAAGGCAACCTCCGCATCAGCTGGGGCGAACAAAAAATAGCGTGAAACTCCCAACCCTGAAAGGAGGCATTTATGTACCACTACATTTTACAAGTATACCATGAACCGCATAAAGAAGATGACTGGGCTGCAGAAGATGACTTTATAGACCGACCCGGTCTGATCCCCATTGCCGACCATATAAAAACAGTATGTGACCGCAATTCCGCCATCCGGCACCTTGAACAGTGGTTCCATGCGCATCACATGGGCACTTTTTCCGGCGGCACCTTTGTCCTTGCCCCGGATGCCCGCAGCCATTATTTTAAAGGCCGCTTTCCGGAATTTCGCAGGAATCTGAAGGCTCTGGAAACTGTATCAGAGACACAGTATATCAATGACCATGATCATTTGGAAAAACTGCTCTCCGATCTGGTTTCCAGTTTTTCCAAATGCCGTGACAGCTATGTCATGGAATCTGACAGTCCTCCGATCCCCTTTGACCGTTTCATCCGGACTGCGGTGCCCGGTGTGCCTTATTACATCGGTGCTGTCATGGAATACCACTGCTAAGGAGGTGATTTTTATGGAAACAGATATTTTACGCAATACCCTTATGACCCATCTGGACACGCTCCGCCGCAATCTGGCGGTGGTTTCCAGAGAGGAATTAAGGACCCGCTACCGCAAGCCTTATTATGCCCTGGTGCGGGATATTTCCACTTCTGTCTCTGCCTATGTGAGACAGATCGCACTGGCCGGCCTGCGCATCCGCCAGGAATACCTGCCGGAGATCGTGCCCGCCATAAACAATGCGGTACAGGCATCCGACCTGTTAAAACAGGTCTCAGCGGCAGCTTACAGACGGCAGGACATCCAGGAGATCGAGCAGCTTGCGCTGGCTTTAAGAAAGCTGGTGGAAGATACCCTGGCGCCTTTTTATGAAAGGCATATGGGACTTTATCTGTCAAATGAATGCTTTGACGCCTCTCCGCAGGCACCACAGCTTTATAACCACGTCAACGGCTGTATCCTGCAGGATGGAAAATGGATCCCTTTGGAGGCAGGCAGACAATATACCTTTCTGACCCTGCATATCCGGAAACGCAGCCAGACTGTAGCATAATTTTAGATAGGAGGACACCTACATGAAGATATTTGATTTTGAGAAAGACGGCACCGCATACAGAATGAAACTGGACATCAGGACTTACTCCAACGGCAACCTTGCCCTTGCCATGCACGTCCATACAGAGGACGGCTGGGAGCCCTGGAATATCCTCACCGTGAATCTTGGCTTTCCCCTGGAAAAGGATACCGCCTACATTGACACCAACAACAATGGCGAATCGATCCTTGCCTGGATCATCCGCAACAAGCTGGCTGTACCCACGGGGAAAACAGCCAGGAGCAGCTACTGCACCTATCCGCAGTACAAGTTCCGTGAAGCTGCGCTCCGGGAGATCGACCCGGACGGCTATGAAAAATATCTGGCGGATCATGCCGCCTGAATGTGCTTTATGGGAAAAAGAAAAGCGCTGAAAATGACCTCAGCGCTTTTCTGCTTTCTTAGAAACGGAACATTCTGATACATCTGAGCAACGTGATACAGAGCTCCTGGTACAGGTCTTCATCAAACCTGCCGCCAACAATCGCCCCCTTTACCAAAAGGGGCTTGTACATCTCCAGAAGGGCAATGACAGCCGGTTCCTCCCCGGCCTTCGCCCGTAACAGTATTTCCTTAAAATTCACTTTCTCAACTCCTTCATCTTCTTTTTGATCTTACTTATAGCACGGTAATAGATCGTTGCCACGCCTTTATACCCCAGACCCATTTCTTCCGCAAGCGACTCAAAGCCTCTTTCATCCAGTACCCTTGCCAGGAATACATGGCGTTCCCGCTCATTAATCCCTTTCAACGCATGAAGGAGCGCACTGTCCTCCAGCTGCATGGGTAAGGGCAGCCTGCGGAGCATATCTTCCTCTGTCCCCTGCTCCTGAATATATTGGATGTCGTCCTCCATACTCTCCATCTGCTGAATCCTGGCTGCCTGCTGTATGTAATCGTTCCTGCAGCGCCTAACCGCTGTTGTCAGATATGCAGTAAACAGATTCTGTAACATTTCCGTTTCACTTTTTCCATTGTTTTTCTGCCACATGGCTTTTCCTCCTGAAATTCAGATTTTTGCTGCAAAATCTGAATCTGGAGGGGCGCGGCAACGGGTGAGACCGTTCAAATCCAAAAATCTTATGAACACAAAGAGGGAAAGGCAGTTACCAGACTTAACGCCCGGATAACTGCCCTTTCCCCATAGTTTCATATTTTCCGCCAAAAAGTAGGGTGCCGCGCTACCATTACGGGCCTGTTTCACCAACGGAAGACCTGTAATTTTTTTAATGAACTTTCCCTGCCACTGCCCGGCTTATGGTAATTCTCCAATGACCATGTACCTTTCCCATGGTCGCAAAAAGCACGCAAATAACGTCCTGATGAACCACGTTTTTTTCTTCATCAGAACGCAGAGCGTTTATAGTAGTTTCGTAACATATGTTTTAAGCATGGTATTGCCATTTTTACATTTGGAGAGTGTGGCAATACACTACTGTTAGGAGGTGATCATGATGTCCCTGTCAATCAAAGATGCCCGAATTTTCAGCAATGCCTTAAAAAAGGCCAGAAAGAAACTGCATCTGACACAGGCAGCCTGTGCGGAGCTTTTGGATCTCTCCGTATCCTTTGAAAAGGATCTGGAACGCTGCCGCTGTTCCCCAAGCATCGAGACTTTTTATCATATCTGCCGGACGCTGAGTATTTCCGCAGATGACTGTATTTTTCCAGAAACGGAGCGGAAAACTGATTCAACATACCATGAATTACTCAGGCTGCTTTCCCTGTGTGATGAAAGCAGCCTGAAAGTTCTTACCGCTACGGCGGCAGCACTCGTCAGCGAAAGGAAAAATACATCCACCTGATTCGCCTGCAAATGTGCGCCGCCAGGCGCACGACAAAAATATAACCCAACTCTTTCTTCAGTTGGGTTATATTGTATACCTCAAATATCTGTATAATATATGTGAAAAATAGATAGATTGTCGTTTTCATCGACAAATTACGACATTAGAATGCCTTTTCAATTATCTGTATTGAATTTATAACCATATCCATGCAGTGTATGTATATTGGTGATCTTCAGTTTGGTTCTGAGGCGGTAAATAATATCTCTTATGATATAGGCTCCTCCAGAATAGTCATCCTTACTTACCGCTTCGTATATCTGTTCCTTCGTAAATGCAATGTTGGGATTTGACGCTAAAAAATATAATACATCAAACTCCAACGTCGTAAGTTGTACTTCTTGCCCATCAATACATACCGCTCTACTTGCCGGAAGTATTTCCATATAATTTGATAATCCATTTATTCCTATCTCTGTCATATTGGCTCACCCTTCTATTGCACCACAATGCTGTTACATTCATTTTCAAGCATAGTTACTACATCTATTGCAACATGTCAAAGACTTCATCCGCCCCTTTCCGAATATTCAATACCGCCACATCATCAAACTGTGTAGCTT
>CAZAMX010000005.1:0-10677 GCA_964486095.1 uncultured Acetatifactor sp.
CACCGGAATATCATTTTCATATTTGAGAAAAAACTGCACCCTGCCTTGGGCAAGAATTTCCGTAAACTCCTGAATCAAATCCTCCACCGTATTATCGTCCCACATCAGCACTGCCAGATTTGCCACAGCACTTATATCCTTTGATCCTGCCTTTCTTACCATTTCCATACCTCCAAAATGTTGTTACAAAAGTTCATCCATCGGTAATTTACCTGTCCAGTTCTTCCAGCAGCTTCACTCCCAGTACGGTAGCGGGGATTCGATAACTTGGTGCAAGATTGGAAAGCACCACTACCGCCGTTCCCGTTTCAGGCTGAAAGCCAAGATAGCTGTTGTAATTTCCCGTACCGCCGTTATGCCAGATAATACCGTTTTTCGTATCAATAATCCAGGCCATTCCGATCTCGTCCATATAGATGCCCATGGTCTCATAGTCCCTGGTAGACGCATTGATTTCCTGCAGACTCTTATGGCATTCGGCAAAATACGGATGCGCCGAAAGCTGCATTTGTGCGTAGGAAAGCATATCCGTTATATCAGACGTGACCGCGCCCGCCGCCTGATACGCATCGTCTGACTTCCAGTCCCAATAATTACCAAGATCACCGCTTTGATCGGAAATTTTTGTATCTGTGAGCCCCAGTTCCTCTTGCGCAAAGTGATTTACCAAGGTTGTATAATCGGTATCATATACTGCTTCCAGCACAAGACCTAAAACCGCATAGCCAAAATTGGAATAGGTAAAGCCGTAATTATCTTTATTCATATTCAGCTTACCTGCTTTGTGAAGCACCATCTCTTTCGTAATCCCGTAAAAGTCATTCCTTCCCTTAAAAAAGCTGGAAATCATTGGGCTTTCAAAATAGTAGCCCTTGTATCCCGAAGTATGCGTCAATAATTCTCTGATCGTCGGATATTCCCTGCCCTCGGGAAGCGGCAGATAATTTTCGATCGATTCATCCATATTGATTTTTCCCTCCGCTGCTGCTTTGCCGATCAGCGCTGCCGTAAAGGTTTTCGTGAGAGAACCGATCTCGTATGTATGCTGCTTTGCCGGAAGCTCTTTTCCGTTTTCCCCATATACCTTCCAGGAAATCTCCCCGTTTTGCACAATGCCCACAGTAATACAGGCATCCCCGTTATTCCCGGTTGTATATGCAAGCGCTTCCATAAAGGTCAGTTCCGGTATTTTACCGATTTGATATTTCCCGTAGCACATAAGCCCCAGCACTGCCAATACAGCACAAATCATAATGGCAGCAATGACAATCATCCACTTTTTTATTTTCTTTTTCCCTCTGCTCATTACAGGCCCCCCTGCTGCCGGCTGTTGACTTGACTTGCACCGGATCAACGTTTCTGCATTTCTTATGCCATATGCTGCTATATGCCATGCGCCGTTATAACAGTGTAACTGTACGCATTTACAGTAATTACACAGCCGTCCACACTGACATACCAGTTCTTACCCTTTCTTGAAATATCCGCCTGCGTCAAAGCAATTTTCTCCCGGCACCATTTTATCACATCGTCCGTGTCCAGAGACAGATTCCTTTTTATCCTCTCCACGCCCAGTTTTGCAGTATGCAGCTTTTCCAGATTGTTCCGTAATTCGTTTTCCGCAATCACATCCTGTCCCTCAGGCTTTCAAATAATGTCTGATATTATACTATATCCTCCACAGTGATTTGGCAAGAACGTAAAACAGTGCTTCTGAATGTCATTACTAAAATCTGTGCATCTGCACAAAAAATAGGAATGTTAATAGGACACATATTCATTTTAGGAGCAAAGAATCTATGTGTCCCCCAGAGGTATCAGTTTGATTTTTCAGACAATTTGCTGCTTGCAACTCTACTCTTTAAAACCGGCGTAATTGCGCGTTCAATATAGGACACAGCAAGCCCTCCTTTGGCTGATCTAAAGTCTGGTTTTGTTTTATACACAAAGCTTTGGCCTGTCAATTGATTATTCTGTGATACCGCCTGTCTTCCCTCATTTGGATACAGCCTGTCCCTTATTCTTCACCGCTGATTTAATCTGCGCGGACGTTTTACAATTCCGGTTTTGAAGAGTCTATATTTTTTCATTTTACTATAGACTCTTCCGTTGGGGAATAGTTTATAATATCCTTAACAGCAGCGAAAGGAAGAAATAATATGGCTAACCTGGTAAAAATCAGAGAAATATCTGTCAAATATAATGTGTCCGCACGTACTCTTCGCTATTACGAAGATATGGGGTTAATAGAAAGTACAAGAAGTAATGACTATGCTTACAGACTTTATGACGATGCTGCAATAAAACGCCTGGAGCAGATTTTAATTTTGCGCAGACTTAATATCAGTATCAAAGATATTAAATGTATATTCAGCGCCAAAGGTTCGGAGGTCGTTTTAGATGTGCTTGAAAAAAAGGTGGATCACATAGACGAAGAAGTTTCTCTTCTGCATGAATTGAAGAAAATTATTCTGGAATTTATTGAACAGATAAAAAAACTGGACTTTGAAAAGGAAGCTGACGTAAAGCTGTTGTATAAGAAGGCCGGTGAAATTGAAACACAAATTACAAATGTAGACTACAACGGTAACTCTGCCCTGACTGAACGTTTTTTTGAAGTCACCGAAAAGCTGAACGATAAAGTGCCTGATATAATAATCGTTCGCATTCCCAGGTTCAGAGCGGTTACATCCGGAGCTATGTCATATGAAGACATCTTTGGTAAATTTCAACTTTGGCAGGAAGCCCATAATGATTTTTACCAGCCTATTATTTTTGACGCTCCCGATTTTTTGTATGAAAATAACGGAAATCCTGAATGGATATGGCGCATCAAAGACGAAATCACAGCGGCTGACGTGGCTCCGTATGAAATTATTGAACACCCCGGCGGACTGTACGCTGTTGCGGTAAGTATAGACGGTGATGACGAAAGCGGCAATAACGTATTGCAAAAAATAGAAAAATGGATAGAAAAAACAAATTTTATGATTGACAACAGCCGCGCAACATCTGTACACATGATATATACTGACGATGAGATCAGGAAGGGACTCGGTTATCATCAACTTAATTTTTATGCGCCCATAAAACTAAAAAAAAATATTGAAAGGGAACGAATGTGAAAATGAAATATTGGATCGAACGCTGGTCACAGCTAAGAAAAAAAGAATTAATACCTTATCCTCCGGAATTTCCCATAAACAATGTATATAAAACTGCGTATACGCAGGAGGATTTAAAAAACGGCTTTAAAGAATTACATGAATTTTTCACACATTGTTATGAGGACATACTGAATGATCCTGCCAATATGCTGCTTCCGACTTACGCCATGAATGAGTATGGATATTTTTCCAAAGAAGCACGAGCATCCCGTGAAGAGTCCTATAAATACGCAAAAGTTCTTTATGTTTTGGGATATGCGGGTGAATTAAAGCCAAATGGCGAATTATGTATTCGATCAGACAAATTGAAAGAGCAATGCAAAGCTCTTAAGATTACAAACCTCGGGGCATTTCTGAGCAGGCTTGGCAATTACGGGTTTGTATCTGATGGACTTGTAAACGGCAGGATAAAAGACAACACGGATATAATTATTTCATATCCCGATAACAGAAATGTCATTGCAGTATTATACATTCTTGCAGCCAAATCAAAGAATACGGACAGGTTCCAGGACTTTTGCAGACTGAATTATAAATTATTTGAAGGCGATTGGAATACCATTTTATATGACAGCGGTGTTGACGCAGTTTCCGATCTGTTTCATTCAGAGCAGGATAGAGAAACAGCAAGGTTAATACATGCGGAACTGATAAAACGAAACTATTATTATAATTTTCAGGATTGGAATGAGGGCCCTCAAATTCGTTATTATAAAAAAGTAAGCGACCGAGACAGGAACACAAATGCCGATTTTTGGCTTACAAGCATGGATACTGAATTCATATTATATTTTCGGATAAAAAATATGGACAAGGTTCTTGAATACATCGAAAATTGCCCTGAATGCGTTATAAATAATTTTATGGTTAGTGACAATGGGTGCGCAAATAGAATTTTAGGAAAATGCGCTTCCAGAATTTCTTATGGGCTTGGCGGCAGTACTATATGGAGATGCGGCTGCTGTAACCCGAATTTTCAGGTAACTCCGAGTCCCCAAGATTATTTATATTATATTAATGCCGTGGAAATGGCGGGTAACCCTAAGAAATAAATTTAATTACAGGTTATGATTCAAATAGATATAGTGCACTTCGATTATCATATTACTCGACTAAGCGCTGTGCGCAGACAGTTATTTTACAATACTGGTGATATAAATTAAAAATTTACAGGAACAGTAAACATTTCTCATACTGCGCAGGAAATAATGAGATATAAGCAGATGGATAAACTGTATTAATCTTTAATTGTATGTTTTGAAAGTATTCTCCCTAGCAGCAGGCTGTCCTGCACAATTTCAATGAAATAGAAGACGAATATGCCGTTCCCATCGGTGATACTCAGGAATATGACGGAGTGATTGCCACGCTGAACAGAGTCCTGGAGTCCGCCCTGTATGTGACACTATTCATTGACTGTGCTTCCATTGGGCACCCCGGAGATGACTATGCTTTTGTCCTCTCCGACGAGCCGGGCAACGATTATACCGCCTACCCCAACGGGGACAATGATACCGACGGCTACTGGTTTGTTAAGCCGGAGGCCATGGGCACGCAGCTTACCCTGAAGGTAATCCGCAGCAGCCTGGTATCAGCCCCACAGGGTAATATCACGGATGACAGCTACGAAGTTCTCTATGAAATGCCCATAGAGCTAAAGTAATCCTCCTTCTGTCACCCCTTAAGCCGCCGCATGACCCTGAACATTTCATTAATGTCCACCGGCTTTGCCAGATGCTCATTCATTCCGGCGTCTTTTGCCATTGCAATGTCCTCGTCGAAGGCGTTCGCCGACAATGCTATGATGGGTACGGCTTTGGCATCCGGCCGATCCAATCCGCGAATCACACGGGCCGCCTCATATCCGCTCATAACCGGCATCATTAAATCCATCAGTATGCAGTCAAAGGTTCCCGGTACGGAAGCCTCGAAGGCATCCACTGCAACCTTTCCGTCGCCTGCAGTAACCACCTCCGCGCCCGCCTGCTCCAGCATGAACTCTACAATCTCACAGTTGATTTCATTATCTTCCACCAAAAGGACACGCATTCCGGCAATATCCGCCGGTACATTCTGTTCCTCAGCCGCAGGCGGCGCACTCCACGCCTTGTCCACCTGCATGGACAGCGTAACCTGAAATACACTCCCCTTATCAATCTGACTGTCTACCTCAATGCTCCCCCCCATCTGCTCAACCAGTGTTTTCACGATGGACATACCAAGCCCGGTGCCGTTATAATGTGTTCTTGCCCCTTGATGCTCCTGGGTAAAGGGTTCAAAAATATGTTGTTTGAAATCCTCCCCAATGCCAATTCCGGTATCTTCTATCACAAATCGAAAGCTTGCCCTTCCCCCTTCACAGCCTGTCTCCTTTACCCGGATCACTACGGAACCATCGGGCCGGTTATATTTAATTCCATTGTCAATAATGCCCATCAGGATCTGCTTCAGGTGCAGCGGATTTCCGATCAACCTGTCATGCTGTATGTCCGCTTCTTCCAGCGCCAGCCGAATTCCTGCAGTCTCCGCCTGAGCAGACAGGATCATAATGCAGTTTTCCAAGAGATCGTGAAGGTCAAAAGGCTCTTCCACCTCAATGGGTCTTCCGCTTTCCAGCTGACTGATTTGAAGAACATCATTTACCAGAGACAGCAGATGCTCCGTGGAGACACGAATCTTTTCCCGGCAATCTTTTTGGCGCTCAAAGTCCCCCTGACACCTCTCCATGATGGTCAGCATCCCCAGAATTCCGTTAATGGGTGTACGGAGATCATGGGACATGTGGGAAAGGAATTCGCTCTTTGCGGAATTTGCCTGTCTGACCTTTTCCAGCAGCTCCATAATGGCCTGCTCCTGCTTTTTCCCGGTCACCATGGTTTCCGTAATGTCCTGATGGTATCCGTTCAGGCAGACACCCGGTTTTTGGAATTTCCTGTCCGGCACACCGCCGCAACGGACATAAATCCTCCCAAGCTCAGGATGATTCCAGGGATAAATCACCTCGGAACGCCCTGTTTCCAGTATCTCCTTCACCGCTTGCTGCACCATCTCTACATAATCCGGCTCAATATTTTCAAACCAATGCCGATAACACTCTTCCGGCTCGATCTCATCCGATACCCCCAGAAGTATCCGCATGGTCCGATCTGCGTACATTCTCGGCTGACAGCCCTCCTCCAACTCAATCGTCCAGATGCCGGTTCTGGCTCCTTCCAAAATGCCTTCCAGACTCTGTCTGGCTTCCAACCTGTACTTTTCCTCCTGTTCTACCACTGCGTTCACATCCCGCAGGGCAAAAATCGCGCAACCCGCTTCTTCCTTCTCTGCGGCAGAAAAATGGATTTCCATGTGCTTCAGTCTATAGGAATTGTCATTCACCTGATACCGGACATAATACTTTTTCTTTCTTTTCAGCTGATCCAATACATATTCCTTTTTCGTCACAGCCCGAACCCGGTCTTGATCCTCCGGCAACACATACTGGCAAATATACCTCGCCATAGCTGTCTGATAACCGTCTTCAAAATTTACGGCCCAATCCATCTTCAAGCGCTCGCTGTCCCGGTATACCACACATTCACCCGTGTCAAAATTGACCTCATAGATACCCAGATAGTCCACGCTGAGGGCATGAAGGACGTTAGAACTCCGCTTCTGCAGCTCACGAAACAGATTGCGCCGTTTCAGAGACGATACGATGAAATATGCTGCGGTTTGAAGCATATTTGACGCATATTCCAGGGACTTTGCGGGAGGATTGTCCACCCCGTAAAAACCGATAGGCTTTCCGTCGTCATAAAGAGGAACCACCACAAGAGAACTAATATTCTGCGGTTTCAACTTATCATACATAAGAGGATCGTCCTCTTTGATCTCTTCCAGATTCTTTATGACAATATGTCTGCCAATTTTAAAGCTGCGATACCAAATCGCACACACCTCCGAAGGAACATTTTGAAGGTTTGCTTTTTCCGGCGTCACTCCGTCAGCCACCCATTCATAGGTATTATCATCGCCGCCGAACTCGTTTCGTTCAAATATATAAGTACGTTCTCCGTTTAATGCCTTTCCCAGATACTCCAGCAACACTTCCAGCGACTGATCCGGCGTCTCTTCCAGCAGTGCTGCGCGAAGGCCTTCATTAATAATAGCCTCCATATTCTGAACGCTCTGCACTTCACTCTGCTCATAATTCCCGGTCCCTGCAAAAGGTTCCTTTGAATAACCCATAAACCTGTCCTCCGTATGCTTCTCTTACCTCTCTCTATATGCCGCCACCATGGCTTCCGCCGCCTTTAGCAGCTCCGCCCGCAAATCTTCCGGTTCCAAAAGCCTGACCTTGTCTCCGAAAGCCAGCAGCCAGCGAGTCAAATTTTCCCTGTTGGTATACTCCCCGTAAAATAAAAGCTTTCCGTCCGGCTGTTCTTCAAAACAATATGGCCCGTATTCCTCCACAAGCCGCCATTTCATCTCCGGCTCAAATAATGCCTTAACATGGATACCGCCGGGAAAAACACGCTCATCCCGCAGATCCGGCAGGGGAACCTCTCTGCTCTCAAATTCCTCCGCAGACACGGCCGTCTGCTCCATCCGGTTCAGCTTAAACAGTCGAAAATCCTCCCGGTCCCTGCACCAGCCCCATACATACCAGCTCGCCCACTTGAATATCAAGTAATAAGGCTCGATGCAGCGGCTGCTTTCTCCCTTTGGTCCGTAATATTGAAACGTAAGCAGATGTTTTCCGTCAATCGCCGTCTGTATTGCCTCGATCTTAGGTGCTAAGGCGTCCTTATACCAGGAGGACAGATCAATCAGCACCGAATCCCTCCCGCTGATAAAATCAGAGGCGCCCGGCTGCAGCTTCTCCATAAGCCGGCTGTAATAGTGATTCCCGCTGACGCTGTCCAGACTGCGAAGACCTGCCAGAATCATCTGCATGTCTCTGGAAGTCAGCAGTGTCTTATCCACCCGGTATCCCTCCATAATGCTGATACCGCCCCCGGCCCCCTGTCTGGTACTGACAGGAATCCCCGCCATGCACAGGTCCTCAATATCCCTGTTAATGGTCCTTCTGGAAACTTCAAAACGCCTGGCCAACTCCGGTGCAGTGACCGTATCCTTCTGTAAAAGCTCCGACAAAATGCCGATCAGCCTGTCTATTTTCATTTAGCTTCCCCGCATCGCAATTTTTATGATCTAAAGTCTTCCAACGTCTATTATAGCATCTCCTGCGTCTTTTCACAATCATGAGCTTAAGCGAGGCATCTTATGTCAGGAAAACGGCATCCTGTGTTTGAAGGATTGATATGCGGACCATATTTATATATACTGATTCCATAAAAGCAGTACAGAAAAGGCGGTGAGACTTTGAAGATAGAAATTAATGTGGATGAACGAGCCGAGGACCTGAAAATCTCCGTAACCTGTAAACAGCTGACACCGGAGGTGGAAAAGCTTCTGGCCACACTGCGGATGATGGATCATCAGCTGACAGCCCGGAAAGACGATGAAATATATTTTCTGGATCTTGCCCGGGTCATTTACATTGAAAGCGTAGGCAGAAAATGTTATATCTACACAGCCGGCGAAGTATATGAATCCGATTTCAAATTATATGAGCTGGAGCAGCAGTTGGAGGAATATGGATTTTTTCGGGCAGGCAAGTCGCTTTTGCTCCGCCTGCAGAGCATTCAATCCTTGAAGGCCGACATTAACAGGAAAATCCGTGCCACCATGTCAAACGGAGAACAGATTATTGTTTCAAGGCAGTATGCGGATGAATTAAAAAGTAAGCTTGGCCTTCGTCGGGAGCGCCCCAGATAGTTCCGCAGAACACAGCTTATTGTCATGTTACTTGGAATGGAGGAAATATTTTATGGAAGATAGGAAAACAATTTTTGATTATCTGGCCCAGGTGTTGATGATCTTTGGCTTTGCCATGCTGACGCTGAATATCTTCTGCGTTGCTTTCGGAGATGCTGCAAGGTCCATTTCCACTATGTTTGCCTTGGGAAACCGGGGCGTCCCCACTGAGATCGCCTTTCAGTTTCTCTGCATATCAGCTTTCGTCACAGCCATCCGCTTTTTGTTTTTTACGGATACCTTTATAAAGCAAATGCCCCTCTGGCTGCGAACCGTTTGTATGCTGACTGCCGTAATTATAGTGATAGCCGCGTTCATCACAGCCTTTGGCTGGTTTCCCGTCAATATGTGGCAGCCCTGGGCGATGTTCTTTCTCTGCTTCGGCATATCTTTCCTGGCCAGCTGGCTTGTTATGACGATTCGGGAAAAACATGAAAACAGGCGGATGGAAGAAGCACTGCAAAAATTGAAGGAACAGGGGGACTCACATGATGAATGCTGATAGTACTATCATTGCCCGGGAGCTGGCCTTAAGCTTCGGCGAAAATCAGGTCCTTGACAATATCAGTTTCCAGATACCGGCAGGAGAAATTTTCGGCCTCTTAGGACCCTCCGGCGCAGGTAAGACCACTCTGATTAAAATTCTCACCGGTCAGCTGAAACCGGATAAGGGCTGTGCCCTGCTGCTGGGCCGGGATACCCGGGAACTGCGGGCCGTCGAGCATGGGCAGATCGGAATGATGATGGATAACTTCGGATTGTATGACCGTATGTCCGTAATGAGCAACCTGTCGTTTTACGCAGACATTTATCACGTTTCCCGAAGCAGAATTCCTGATATTTTAAAAAGCATCGGCTTATATGAGGCCAGAAATACTGCCGCGGCAAAGCTTTCCAAGGGCATGAAAAACCGCTTATCCCTGGCCAGAGCCTTGATGAATGACGCTAAGATCCTGTTTCTGGACGAACCTACCTCCGGACTGGATCCCGCCACCACCAGAGAAATCCACGAAGTCCTGAAGGAGCAGCGGGAACGGGGCGCCACTATCTTCCTCACCACCCACAATATGTACGAGGCGGAAGCACTTTGCAGCCATGTGGCTCTTTTGAGCCGGGGACGCATTCTGGAATATGGAACACCTGCGGATGTCCGCAGAAAATATAACCACTTAAACAGACTTCAGATAACCTTAAAAAACGGTCAGTCAGTCTCGCTGGAAAATACCGCCGCTTCCGCTCTGCAGATAAAGGAATATCTGGAACAGGAGGCCATTGAGGCCATACATTCCACAGAGCCGACGCTGGAAACTGTTTTCATTGAGCTTACCGGAGAAGGGCTTGAATCTTCTAAAAGAATGTAAAGGAGCTGACATGAACAATATCATTGCCATCTTTAAAAAACAAATCAAGGATACCTTGAAAAACAAAACCGTCCTCATCCAGTTTGTCATGTTTCCCATACTCACTATAATCATGAACAATCTGGTTCGGATAGAGGGCATGCCGAAAAATTTTTTTATCAGCATTTCCCTGGCCAGCAGGGCGGCGGAGAAGGTCAAGAACACCTCCAGGGCGGTGGACCCCATCCTGGGAATCAGAAACAGAACGGCCCAGCCCACGGTGATCAGGATCCAGGGGCGCAGGGGAG
>CAZAMX010000005.1:10687-25783 GCA_964486095.1 uncultured Acetatifactor sp.
TGTTGACGGTTTTAATGAAGCACACCGTTCAAATCGACGGTATGCCGGAAAATTTTTTTGTAAATCTCTTTGCTGCCATGTATGTGGGCATGGCGCCGCTGACAAGCATATCGGCCGTCATAGCAGAGGAAAAGGAGCAGAATACCCTGCGTGTCCTGTTGATGTCCAACGTGAAGCCTCATGAATACCTGCTGGGCGTGGGCAGCTATATCTGGCTTGCCTGTATGCTGGGGGCGGCCGTCATGTGCGCTGCCGGAAGCTTTTCCTTTCGGGAAGGTCTGGCCTTCATGGGCATTATGGCGGCAGGCATCATAGCCTCTCTGCTGCTGGGAGCAGCCATCGGCACCCGGAGCAAAAACCAGATGATGGCGGCTTCCGTATCTGTACCGGTTATGATGGTCTTCTCCTTTCTGCCCATGCTGGCAATGTTCAACACCGGCATTGCAAAGCTGGCCAAATTTACGTATTCCCAGCAGGTCGTTCTGATGCTTGAGCAGATGGATTCTCGGAGCCTTAAGCCGGACAGTGTTGCCATTATGGGCGCAAATATTCTTCTCTTTGGGGCACTTTTCATTTTGTCCTATAAGAAATGCGGCCTGGATTAGTCCCATATTCCTTATTGCTTTTTCATCTGCCGTAAAAAGAGCATCACCGCAAGGAATACGGCTGCAGTCATGTAACCAAGTACCCACCCGATATGCGGCAGTATTTCGGCATAGCTGCCGCTTAAGACCGCCCTTTCCAGTTCCACGGCATGAACAAAGGGCAGGAAATTGGCTATTTTCTTAAAAGCACCGCCTACAAGGTTAAGGTCGAACCATACGCCGGACAGGAAGGCGGTCAGATTGGTAAACAGGGCGCCGCAGATTCCGCCCACCTGCTTTACGCCGAACACACTGCCGCACAGCAGGCCCAGGGCAATAAAGAATAAGGACACCGGTATGATAAATAATACCGCATAAACAATTGTCACGGTAACGGGCAGCCCTAAAGCTATCGCCGCAATATAACAGACAATGCTCTGGGCAGCCGCAATCGGCAGCATTGGCAGCATATACCCGAAAATAAAATCCACCGCCGTAAGCGGAGTGGTATAAAGCCTTTGCAGCAGGGCGCTTTCCCTGTCCTTTGCCACCAGCATGGCCGCAAACAGTGTCATAAAGGAAAGCCCGAATACCGTAATGCCGGGAGTCAGGCTTCCTATTTCAAAAAGACTCACCGGTATATTTGCCTGTATTGCTGACAGCAGAAATATCAGCACAAGGGGAAAGCCCAGGCCAAAGGCCAGATTCAAGGGATCCCGCAGTATTTCCTTTGCCGTTCTTCCGGAAAAAGTAAGCAATCTCATCTTATTTCCCTCCTCCCAGGGCCAGGCCCCCTTTTACAATCGCAATGAATGCGTCCTCAAATTTATCCGTACCAGCTTTCCGCTTTAATTCCTCAGCCGTTCCAAGGGCAAGGAGCTTTCCGCTTTTCATAATGCCGATGCGGTCGGAAAGCGCTTCCGCTTCTTCCATGTAATGTGTGGTCAGTATGATGGTGATCCTGCCCTTAAGGGAACGAATGGTATCCCACAAATCGCTTCTGGCAAGCACATCCAGTCCCAGCGTGGGCTCATCAAGAAACAGTATTTGGGGTTCGCCGATCAGGGCCATGGCGATACTCAGCCGCCGCTGCCAGCCGCCCGAAAGCTTTCCCGCCTTTTTACCCTGTATCTGTGCCAGGTCAAACTGTTCGATCAGCTCCGTAACCTTCTGCTTTTTCTTTTCCCCGGAAAAGCCGTGAACGCCGCACATCAGCTCCAGGTTTTCCTTCACGGTGAGATTAGGAGCCACTGCCGTTTCCTGCGGCGATACGCCAATGATATTTTTGACCTCTGCCGTGTTCCCGGTAATGCTGCTGCCCAGCAGCTTTGCATCTCCGCCTGTGGGCTTCGTCAGGCAGGAGAGCATTTTGATTGTCGTGGTTTTCCCGGCCCCGTTGACGCCCAAAAGAGCAAAAAGCTCTCCCGCATGTACCGTTAAATCAAGGCTGTCCACTGCGGTTAAATCTTTATATCTCTTTGTCAGATGCTCTGTTTGAATTGCCTCCATGAATTTGTTCCTCCAAGCTCTTCGTATTGTTGATCCCGCAAATCTATTTGTATGGTTTATTCTGTTCCCTACGGTTCATTCTGTTTCCTGATTTCCACTTCCCGATTCCGTTTCCTGACTCCCAGATAATTCCTGCTTCCTTTGCAGATACCTGGCTTTCATACCCTCATATCCGTCTGTAACGACTCTGCTGATAAACTCTTCATCCCATTCCAAATAAGAGGTTGCAAGCATGGTTGCTATCCCATGAACATAGATCCACATTTCAAGATGAAAGCAATACGCATCCTCCTCATTAAGGCCCAGCTGCCGTTTGATGATTTCCAGCAGCGGCCGTATTTCCTCTTTGTTTTCCTCCTTGCTTTCCCGGGAACGGTCACGCATGAAGAGCAGCTTAAAAAGCTCCCTTTCCTCTCTGGAAAAGCGAATATATGCCATACCGCTCGCCTTATAGGGCGGATACTTTCCGCTTGCCATATCCTCCTGCAGATAGCTTTGATATAAATAATTTGCTGCCTTGATGACCTCTGTCTGCACCTCTTCCATATTTTTAAAGAGACCGAATACCGGCCTGGAAGAAGTTCCCAGCTCCGCTCCCAGCGCTCTGGCGGTCAGCGCTGCCATCCCGCCTCTTCTTGTCAGCTCCAGTGCTGCGGAAATAATTTTTTCTTTTGTAAACATAAATTTCCGTGGCATATCGATACCTCTCTGCACGCATAACAAACAACCCATCCGCATACCGATGGCAGCGGCATTGACAATCCATAAATACCTCTGCGCTTGTAGCAAAACAAGTGTAGTGCAACATTTGTAATCTTATTATATTTCCTCTTTTGCTCCATGTCAAGAAATAAAAATTTGCAGCTGCTATTTATCCGTACAAAAAATATGTTAAAATGGATATGCTTTCGTCAGAAGCAATTTAAGGAGGGGAAGAATGGATGAGATTAAAATACTTGTTATTGAAGACGACGCGGATATTAGAGAAGGAATCCGCATATTGCTTGAAAGTGAAGGATTTCATGTAGATGAAGCAGAAAACGGAGAGACCGGTCTGCAGAAATTATCCGCGGATGTCGGCCTGGTCATTCTGGATATTATGATGCCGGGAATGTCGGGATTCAGAGTATGCAGTGAGATCAGGAAGAAATCTTATGTTCCAATCCTGTTTTTATCGGCAAAGGCACAGGAATCGGATAAGCTGCTGGGTCTTATGGCCGGCGGGGATGATTATTTGTCCAAGCCGTTTTCCTATGCAGAGCTTTTAGGAAGGGTAAAAGCGCAGGTCAGGCGCTATACCCTGTACAGCGGTATCCCGGTTGAACCGGAAATGCAGGTAAAACCCGAGTATCTGAAAAGCGGCGGCATTCGGATACATACGGTATTCAATGAAGTCACCGTAAACGGAAAACCGGTGGAGCTGTCGGATATTGAGTACCATATTCTTCTATTAATGATGCAGAATCAGGGCAAAATTTTTTCGGCCCAAAACCTGTATGAATCCATCTGGAACGAGCCCTATTTTTATAATTGCAGCGGAACCGTTATGGTTCATATCCGAAAGCTGCGGGTGAAAATAGAGTCTGACAGTCAGTCGCCGGTCTATATTAAAACAGTCTGGGGAAAGGGGTATCGTTTTGAAAGCGGTGAGTAAAAAAAGAATTTCCCTCTATCTGGAGTGTTTTCTTATGCTCCTTTTTTCGGGAATTGTCAGCCTGTTATTTTTTATCAGCACCACGTTTGTGATAGAACAACAGTTTGACCGTTATTACAAAGACCGGAATCTGGCGCAGTATTATAATGAAAAATATGCCACACAGGTACAGGATTTTATAACGGAACAGGAAATTTCTTCCGGTGATTTGTGGAAGCTTGATGAATGGGTCCGGGATAACAGGCTTATTTATATTCAGATTAAAAAGGATAATGCGTGGATTTATCCCCTGACTCCGGAAATCGGAGGAATATACCTGGATAAGTATAGCATACCCTTGTTTCCGTCGGACAGCTATTATGACATTCAGCTTCGTGACGGAACCGTACAGATGTTCATAATCGGAATGTATTCCGATAAGGCTTACATAGTTGCTTTTGTTTCCGACATAATATTGTCCTTTCTGCTGTTCTTTCTCTTAACAATGTTCGGTATCCGCAAAAAGATTGTGTATATTAATCAATTGAGCAGAGACATTGAAATCCTGGAAGGCGGAAATCTGGAATATGACGTACATGTACAGGGAAAGGATGAAATTGCGGATTTGGCGAAGGGACTGAACGCCATGAAGGACTCCTTCAAAAATCAGATCAGAGAAGTGGAAAACCTCACGCGGACAAATCAGGAAATGGTGACAGAGCTTTCTCATGATCTGCGTACCCCGCTTACTTCCGTACTGTTATATGCGGAAATTTTGCAAAGCGGAAAGTATGGAAATAAAGAAAACCAACAGGATTACCTGCAAAAAATGATTCGGAAAATTCAACATATGAAGGACTTATCGGATAAACTGCTGGCCTATTCCGTATGCAATCCGGAAGAAAAAGTAATTCCGCTGTCCTATCTGTCCGTCCGCGGCGGGCTGTATGACGAATTATCCGATATGTGCGGTTATTTGGAAAAACAGGGAATTAAAGTAAAGACAGATCTGCACTGGGAGGAAGGCTGTATCCTTATCTGCGAAGAATATATTATCAGAATACTGGATAATATTGCCTCCAATATTTTAAAATATGCCGACGCCCTTTCGTTTGTGCTGATATGGGACGAATACCACGCGGATGAAATGTGTATTACCTTTGAAAACACATGTGACTGCAAAAGCGGCAGCGGGGAAGGTTACAGCATCGGAATAAAAAACGTTAAAATGATGATGGAGGAAATGGATGGCAGCTGCATGGTGATGCAAAACAGCGAGCATTTCAGGATATGCCTTCGGTTTCGCTATAAAAAAGAATAATTATATCTTTAAGAAAGTTTAAGAAATAGGTTAAGGGCTGCTTAAGAAATTTCATCTATAGTAAAACAAAAGAGAGGGAAGGCGCATGAAAATAAGGAATCGGCTTGTACCGGGTATTATGTGGATACCAATATTTCTGGCCCTCATTTGTAACATGATTGCTTATTACGGCACAAGACTAATAACAACAGGCAAAGTTCATCATGACATTACCAGCCTTCTGGATGAAAAAATTCCGCTCATACCATGGACGGTTGTCATATATTTGGGATGTTATCTTTTTTGGATCGTAAATTATGTGATTGGATGCAGACAGGATCAGGAAAAGGCCTTTCGCTTTATGAGTGCTGATTTTCTGGCAAAACTAGTTTGTCTCTTATGCTTTCTTGTGTATCCCACAACAAATATCAGACCGGATATTACGGGAACTTCTCTATGGGACGAGTTAATAAAATTTCTTTATCGCGTGGATGCAGCAGATAATTTATTTCCTTCCATCCATTGTCTGACCAGTTACTTCTGCTTTATTGCGGTAAGAAATAACAAAAAGATACCCAGATGGTATCAGGTGTTGTCACTTTTCATAACTATAAGTATCTGTCTATCCACCCTTACAACAAAACAGCATGTATTGATTGATGTGGCGGCAGGGGTTCTGCTTGCGGAAATAAGCTGGCTGTTTGTGGATAAAAGCGGATTCTCAAGGCGGTATGCCAATATTCTTACAAAGGTATACCGCCGGATAACAGATAGGAGGCTCAGTGAGCAAAAAAATTAAAATATGGACAATCGTGGGCTTTATTGTCATCGTTCTGTTCCTTGTGAAAATGTTTTTTAATCAAAAATTTGATTCCGTAGAATCCCTGCAAATCTATATGAAAAGGTTTGGCGCCGCTGCACCGCTGATACTTACGGTGTTTCAGGCATTACAGGTAGTAGTCCCCGTACTGCCGGGCTATCTGGGATGTGCGGCAGGAGCCATTGCCTTCGGAAGCATGACAGGATTTTGGTGCAATTATATCGGTATCAGCGCCGGATCTATTATCGCATATTTTCTGGCCAGAAAATATGGAATTGACATCGTAAATGCCATGTTCCCGCAAAAGCAATATGAGAAATGGAGCAGGCGAATCGAAAAAAGCAAATCTTACGCATGGTTTCTTTTTGTAGCTACATTGCTTCCGCTTTTTCCGGATGATTTTCTGTGTTACTTTTCAGGCTTGATAAAAATGAACCGCCAAAAATTTATTTGGATCATTATTCTGGGAAAACCCTGGTGCATTCTGGCATATAGTATTGCATTCGGACTGATAAAATGAGGAGAGAAAATGAAGAAAAAATTACTTGGATATTATAATTATACGGTAGTGCTTACATATTGCGGAATGCTGTTTGGCTTTTTCGGCCTTTTGCGGGTGATCAGTCAGGATTATGGCAAGGCCGCTCTTTGCCTGATGCTTGCAGGAGTCTGTGATATGTTTGACGGGGCGATAGCTTCCACAAAGGAGCGGAATGAAAGCGAGAAAAGATTTGGCATTCAAATTGATTCCCTCAGTGACCTGATCTGCTTTGGCCTGCTGCCGGCTGTTTTTGTCTATATGATCTCGGGGAAAAATACCTTTGTCGGCTTGATTGCTTCTTTGTTTGTTTTATGCGCTCTGATACGTCTTGCCTATTTTAATGTGCTGGAGGAAGAAAGGCAACGGCAAACGCCGAGCGAAAGCAGAAAAAGCTATTTAGGCGTTCCCGTAACCACCGTTGCCGTATTCCTGCCGGCGCTTTTCCTCATGTATGATCACCGCGTATGCAAAAATATTTTTTGGTTTCCCATCCTTCTGACCTTTATGGGAATTGCCTATCTTTTGCCTGTCAAAATCAAAAAGCCGGGAATTATCGGAAAAGCAGGCATTATTGTTGTCGGAATACTTGAAGCGCTGGGAATGCTTCTCTTTATGGGGTGGGATGCGGTATGAAGGAGTCATTATCACTGCGATTTCTATACGGGACCTTTCCGGGAAGAGTTATTCTGAAGCTGTTAGTACACCCGACGGTGTCTAAAGCGGCGGGACGTTTCCTATCCTCCGGGGCATCCAAATGGATTGTACCGCATTATGTTCATAAGCACAAAATTAACATGAACAATATCGAGATTCCTCCTGAGGGCTTTTCTTCCTTTAATGAGTTCTTTACCAGGAAAAGAAGGAAAGAGCGCTTTGATGCAGCCCCCGGTCATCTGATCAGTCCCTGTGACGGATTGATGTCGCTTATCAAAATAAAGGGAACTACGGTTCTGGATATAAAAAACACAAGGTTTACATTGGCTGATCTGTTAAAAAGTCATAAGCTTGCCGAAAAATTCAGGGAGGGAACCGCACTGATCTTTCGGCTGACGCCTGCAGATTATCACAGATACTGTTATGCGGCGGACGGTAACATACTTCTTCACAGAAAAATACGGGGAAAGCTGCACTGCGTCAGGCCCATTGCTTTAAGGACTGTTCCCGTATTTGTCCAAAACAGCAGAGAATATCAGGTAATCAAAACAAAAGAGTTCGGAACAATGGTGCAAATGGAGGTGGGCGCCTTACTGGTAGGAAAAATCCAAAACAGCTCCTCCGCCTCTCCATACAGATGTGTACAAAAAGGTGAGGAAAAAGGATATTTTGAGTTTGGCGGCTCAACAATCATCCTGTTGTTTCAGAACCATAAAATCCATGTTTGTAATAAACTGCATAACCGGCAGAACGGTAACGGGGAAATTCCGGTGCATACGGGAGAGCTTGTGGCAGAAGCAAAAAGCTTTCGGTAAGGCAAAAACGCCGCCCTTAAAAAGGCGGCGCTACTCAACGTTCCCATACAGATAGGCATTTAAAATATTCTGCGGATTGTCATAGTAAAAACTGCTGTTATAGTCGTCAATTAATTGACTGACGAAGGAATGATACCCTTCGATCAACGCATCTACAACATCAATATTCTTTTCCTTCGCAATTCCCAGAATCAGTCTTTTATATACCTTACCAATATCCCAATGGGATGGTATGGAATATTCCCCGGCAGCAACATTGTCAAAATTTCCTTCCCGAATTCCCGCCTCTGCAATAAAGTCATCACTTACACGGTCAATGTTATCACTGTGATAGACATCCGCAAGTTCATATATTTTTTTCAGACGCGAAAATCCCAACGCATCCACAACGTCACTGCGATAATTTTTCGTTTTTCTGCCGATATACTCAA
Organism: uncultured Acetatifactor sp.; assembly: GCA_964486095.1. GTDB lineage: Bacteria > Bacillota > Clostridia > Lachnospirales > Lachnospiraceae > Acetatifactor. The sequence goes on from CAZAMX010000005.1 coordinate 18,975, forward strand.
TCAGACTACATGTAAAAAACAAATCGTTATCCTTGGGGTTCTCTCTTCCTATCATATTCCCACCTCCTGACAATCATAAAATTCCAGACATTTCAAAGCGCGTTCCGTACAGAAATTTATCTGATGTGTGGGATATTTAAATTTAGCCATACTCCAAAATTGCTCCCTCGTGATAATCCCTTCCATGTAATCTGCAATAAAGTTATAAATCTGATCATTCGCCATCGCCCCAATCACAATATCATGGTTATGAGAGATTCCATGTCGGCAGTCTATAATAAAATCCAACCATTCCTCCGTCATCTCCTTAAATTCCATAATATCCAATGACTCGTCCATTCGCACCGTATATACATTCACTTTTGGCGTTTTATATCTTTTTGCCCAGCGTATGGCCTGCTCCTTGATAATTGTACAGTAAAATCCCTCACCGAAATCCTTTGTATTTCGCCCCACACGAATTTCCGGCTTTCTAATTTCCATATAACTTCCATGATATACCATCATTTTCCCCATCACTGGCAGCCCCCTCTTCAAATTCTTCGGCTTTCACTCTGTTTTTTCTGTCACAATTTAAAGTAAGTATAACACAACGAGGCATTCGCTTCAATAAACATATGGAAAAGGCTGTCGCCTCACGATTCACTCGTTAAAACAACAGCCCCTTAGATAATTTGCATGCCTATTTTTTAAAGTTATTTACCTCCGGTAAAGCATTCCCTGCTACCCGGTTTTCCCGGTCTTGCGCCGCAGGCTGAAAAACAACAGAATGCCTGCCAATGCTCCCGTAAAAAGGTAGGCTTGCAGCATGGGCATAAAGTTATAGTCCCTGCCCTGCCAAATATCCGCGAAATCCCTGACAATATAATTGGTAGGAAGCAGTCTGGCAACTGCCTGCACCGGTGAAGGCAGCATTTCGTAATCAATCCCCATCATGCCGCTGGCGATCATGATGCAGAAATAAAGTATCATGGCTATGCAATAGGTAATGCCGAATTTGCGGAAAAACAGGGCAATGGCATGGGCCAGCGCAAAGGAGATAACCCCCAGCACCACAATACATATGATATAGCAGATCAGCCCCGTTACCGCAGGCGCCTGAATCCGCAGAATCAGGGCCCCCACCGCAAAGTAAATCACAAAGGAGCAGACCTGAAAGATCAATTCGGCAAGGATCCTGCTGACAATTGTCATTCCCTGATCTATGCCAAACAGCTCCAGCCGCTGAGGAATCCCCTTCTCCAGCTCCTGGGAAAAGGTGGCCGCATATCCCACCATCATTGCCGTCAGGGGTATCATGGTACCCAGGCCCAGGAAAAGCCCTGTCACCGCCGTGGACAATATTTCCCCCTTCGGTAGATTCAAAGCCAGCATTTTACCGAAAATCAATACCATCAGCACCGGCAGGCCGATGCCGAATATGTGTATATACGGATTTCCCGTGATATTACGAAACTCGAAAAGCAGCATGGATGCCGAAAGCCTTTTTCTCTGTATCTGATTATTCATCACCCTGACCCTCCCCATAGAATTTTTGTCTGGCATTGCTGTACATGATCTCTATGTCGCTATTGCTGCGCCTGTAATTGATATTGTGATCCAAAAGCAGCTTCGTCACTGCCAATTCCTCTGCTTCATCCCTTACTGACAGTGCTGTCAGATGAGCCGGCGACGCCAGCCTCCTGTACCCCTTTACCAGCTCCTGGTGCCCGGGCTGGGCATCAAATACAATTACCGCCCGTCCGCAGTATTTTTGAAACAGTTGATCCTTGCCGCCGTAATCAATGACCTTTCCCTTATCCAGGATCAGTATTTTATTGGCCATTTGTTCCAGCTCTTCGTAATAATGGGATACAATGCACAGACTGGAGGTCTTGCCCTGGTACCAGTTTACCAGCTTCTCCATCAGCTTCTGCCTGGTTTCAAAGTCAAGGCCGGAGGTTACCTCATCGTAAAAGGTCAAGGGTGCTTCCTGCATCATCACCATAATAATGGTAAACCGCTGCTTCTGTCCCCCTGACAGCTTACTGAATTTTTTCCTTAGACAGTCTTCAAATTCAAAATAGTGAATTAGCTCCTGAAGCTTGGGATTTTTAGATACCTTGGTATCCAGGATCACCTCCATAATGTACCTGCAGGGCATGGCATCCGTGTACTCGTTAAACTGCATGTGGGTGGCTATTTGCCGCGGCTTTAAGTCCGTGCGGATCGTTCCCTGATACTCCACAAGTCCCAGAATGCTTTTAATCAAAGTACTCTTTCCGGCCCCGTTGGAGCCGATAATACCCACCCTGTCGCCTTCGCTGACCGTCAGCGGCTCCTTGATCTGCAGTGCAACTTCCGTGCCGTATTTTACTGTCAGATTTTCGATCGTCAACTGCATGATTGCTTACTCCTTCCATGATGAATTCCGTATTTGTTCGGTTTCAATGCCCGTTTTCATTGACTGCCGACGATATATTTGATTCCTGTTCAGCATAACAGTAGCACATGAATTTTCAATGAAGACGGTATGAAAGCTCTATGGATTCTTTAAGAAAAATGCAGTACCGCCAGCACGCTGTTTTCCCGGTTTTCAATCTGCACGAAAAATCCCATCTGCTTTGCGTAATATGCCGTTATATACAGGCCCAATCCATGGCTTGCAATTTCCCGCTCATGGTTTCCGCTGACGAAAGGATCAAAAATATGGGGCAGAATATCTCCCGGAATCGTTACGCCGTAATTTTCAAGGGATACTGCCCTCCGGCCTCCCCTGATTTCTATTTTGTTTCCCTCCGGCGTGTATTCCACCGCGTTTGAAATCAAATTGTCCAAGATCTGCATCATCAAGTATTCGTCTGCTTTTATGGTCTCGATCTCTCCCGTACAGGATACCTGCAGTCCCTTATCCTGGATTTTCACCCGATATTCCGAAAGCTTGCCCTCAAGCAATCGCATGACCTGCATATCCCGAAGCTCGATATTGTCCCGGCAATGATTTAAGGATAAAATATCCTCCACCATTTTCCGCATGGAGAGCAGCTGTTCCTTTACCTTGGGCAGATAAAGAGATGTGTCCTTATATCTGCCGACCCGGTTTATCATGCCGTCCAACAAAAGCAGTGCCGCTGAAAGCGGGGTTTTCAGCTGATGGGAGGATGCCCGCATGAAAATTTCCTGGCGCTTATTTTCCTCCTGAAGCGCCAGGTTTTTTTCTTCCAGCTCACGATATATGGGCTTTAAGATGCCCCTGGAATACATTTGGGAAAAAAGCAGCACCAGTAACAGGACTACCGCTGCCAGCATGGGAATGCTCTGCAGCACCACCGGACGGATTTCTCCCATGTCGGGAGTCACTGTGGGCAGGCAGGTAAAAACGATGGCGTCCCCTGTGTCTTCCATGGCAATATAATTTGTATAAATATTATCCTCATTACTGGCCCCCGCTTCCAGGACCATTATCTCATTGGACATTATGTGTATCTTACTGCTCTCACCGTCATATTCTACACTATTATTCAGTTCCAACTCAATTCGCACCGGCAGCGACGACGAAATTTCATTCAAAGGTTCCTTCCACCGGTCAATCCAGACCTCCATCTCTTCCAAAAATTGTTCCTCGTTATAATCCTCCGGGAAATCTCCGCTTTTATATCGTCGCAGGAGCCGGCCCATCTCTGCAAATGCTTCTCTGGCCCATACCGTTTCTGCCGTCACTTCCAGGCTCCAGGACGGACTTGCCAGGGAAAAAGTATCCCCCGCATAGGGGATTTTTATGGAAAAACAGGCCGCCGGATTTGCCGTTTTGATACCGCCATAATTTCCGTTTTCCACATAGGCAGTATGCTGCTGTGCCACGGACTGTAAATTCTGCTCCTTGCGGTAACTGACATACAGCGAGGGCAGCATACAGATAAAGTACCCCACAAGCCCCGCCAGCAGCACTATCGCCAATATAATACTGTACAGCCGGTTCTTCCTGTCCAGACCTTTCCGCTCATAATTCATATCAACACCCTGCCTTTCTGTAATCTGTGAATCTGCCTTGGCACATAAACTCAAAGGCTGCCGCCGTCAAACTGGTATCCCACCCCGATCACGGTCTTGATACAGTTTACCGGCAGCTTTTTCCGCAGATTCTTCACATGGGCGTCGATAATCCTGTCATTGCCGATATATTCCTCGTTAAAAATTTGCAGGATCAGCTGCTCCCTGGTATACACCCGCTCCGGATGATGATACAGGGTCTGAAAAAGCAAAAATTCGCTCAAGGTCAGAGGCAGCCGCTCGCTCCCGTAATAAACGCTGTAAGCCTCTTCCTCAAGGCGCAGCTTAGGCGGTATTTCCGGATTGGTCTGTCGGTCGGCGGCTGCTCCTTTCTCACCAACCGCCTGCCCCTCCACAGCGGCAGCTTCCTCCTTTAACCTGCGCTCCATGTTCAAAGTGCGCCGCAAAATAGTCTCCATCCGCTTTAATAGAATAATTGGCGCCACCGGCTTAATCACATAATCATCCGCATACAAATTAAAAGCCTTGATCTGCGTCTTCTCATCATCCAGCGCCGTCAGCATGATGGTGGCGGTTTCCGGGCAATGATCCCGGATATACTGCAGCACTTCAAATCCGTCCACCCCGGGCACCATCACATCCAGCACTGCAATGTGATAAGAATTTTCCCGCAGCAGAGCTATAGCTTCGTCTCCCCTGGCCGTCTCCGTCACCAGATAACCGGACATCTTCATATATTCCGCCAGCACCTCCCGTATGGTGGGCTCGTCCTCCAAAAAAAGTACCGTCACCGCGCCTGCATTCATGCTTACACCCCCTATGCCCGCCTCCGGCAGGCACTGATTTCAATATTTGGAAGTTAGCTTCCAAACTTATCTTCTCTGTCTAACGACCGTTTCCCGCTCCGAATAAAGTTATTATATCCTTTCCGTGTGAATTTCGTATGAAGATTTGATTTAGAAGAATTTACTGATTTATAAGATTTTACAAAAAATAAGCTTCAGAATTATTTATCCTTATAATGCCCCTTGCACTGGGTTACAACAATATTTTCGTTCTTAACTATGTAAACAAGCCGATCTTTTTCGTTAATCCGCCTGCTCCACTCCCCGCTTGAGCTGCCTCTTAGCGGCTCAGGCTTTCCCTCACCGGTAAACGGCTCTCTCTGGATAGATTATAAAAGATGATTTTACTCACACTCCATAGCCTCCAATTCTTCTATCGTCTTAACGACCCCCTGCCCGTCTTCAACCTGGTTGTTTGCTTTCCGCAGTTGTTCAATATTGAAATCAGAGTAAAATGGTTCCAATGGAGCAGTCACCTCAAAAGGGATCCGCCGATCCCGCAAAGCCTTTTTAGCATATATCATAAAAAAGGTTGTAAGATTCATTCCCATCTCACTACACATTTCATCTAATTGTTTTTTCATTTCATCGTCAAATCGAAGACTTACAGTAGTCATATTATCGCATCCTTTCTAAGCTTATCTTACATCCAAATAATGCAAATTGCAATATTTATCATTCAATTTCTTTCATTTTTATTATATGAACAAAAAAGGAAATTATGCGCTGGAAATACTGCTCTTCACATTTTACAAAGCACCGTCTGTACCATACCACACTACCAGAAAACAATTTTTACTCGGATGCGCCCGAGTCGGTTGCGTCCGAGTAAAATTTTACTACAGATTTTCATTTTTCAGGACATCAATGAGATTATCTCGCTTGATCTTGCTCATGGCGTACATCATGGTGGCAAACACTACCAGGAATACGCTTAACACCGCGATGCCCACGGCTCCCCAGGGCAGATGATAATTGGTTTCATAGCCCCCGTCTACAGCCCGGTAAATCAGCCAGGTAACCCCTGCAGAGGCAGGCAGCCCGAAAAGCAGGGCCCTGGAGCCGTACAACAGGCACTCATAATTCATCATCTTATGAAATCCCTTTTGGGTCATACCCACGGATTTCAGCATGGCGAACTCCCGGCGTCGCAGGTTGATGTTGGTGGTTATGGTATTGAATACGTTGGCTGCGGCCACCAGAGAAATCAACACAATAAAGCCATAAGAAAACACCTGGATAATAGTCACAAGATTTCGGTTCATTTCCTCCCTCTCCGCATAATCATTCAGATACATGGAATCCATGCCGTTTTCACCTAAGATTTTTCTGAGGTTATCATAGCTTGCCTTGTGATCCTCTGTGGTCAGGTAAAAGTAAGTGCGGGAAGAATATCGCCTTATTTCTTCCGGCAGTACGCTGTTTATCATACTGTACGGATAAATAATATTCAAGTCATCGTTTAATAATTTTGCGACATAAAAAGGCACATCGGTAATGGTCCTGCCGGTTTTTAAAGAATACTTCACAAAAGCATCCTCATAGGGCATTTCCCACATATCCTTTTTATCGCTGTCATTCCAGAACCGATACACCTGGTTTCCGGCTTCGTCCAGACCCTCTTCCATATAATTATATTCCGAAAAATCCTTCAAGTTCCTGCAGTGAAGCTCGCTGACATCGGAATTTAAAATGGTCACCGTTTCATATTTTTCCTTGTCTTCATTAAAGTGAACTCTTCCGTCCTGGGCAATTCCCAAAGGGGCTTCCTCATTGAAATAATCCTCCCGGGAAAGGCCATATTGAGAAAGAAGCTTTTCGAACTCCTGATCCCTTACAAAATATACATACCCGTTAACGCAAATTTCCGCCTTCGAACTTTCTTTGCTCTCCGCATTCTCCGAGGAAGCCGGCACTGCAAAATGATTTCGAAATTCTTCCGTAATATATTGAGTCTCTATGCTCCCGTTAATA
>CAZAMX010000006.1:0-25488 GCA_964486095.1 uncultured Acetatifactor sp.
CCGGCGTTCTTCACGGATTGTTTGTGCCGCTTCAGCGGGCATTTTTATCCTGATATTTTGCCGGAGCAATCGTTTTGCAGAGACTAGTTAAGAGAAAGGCATGGTTATTTATATGAGAATTACAAATAAGATTATGCAGAAGAACAACTTATCCAACATCAATACCAACAAGATTTATCAGGATAAGCTGAGTACCCAGATGTCCACCCAGAAAAAGATCAACAGGCCTTCCGATGATCCGGTAGTGGCGATCCGTGCTCTGCGTCTTCGCAGCAGCGTTACGGAGATCACTCAGTATTACAGTAAAAACATTCCTGATGCGGAGAGCTGGCTCAGCGTTACCGAGGATTCATTAAAGAATTTGTCCGCCATTATTACAAATATGATTACTTTGTGTACCAAGGGCTCCAACGGTCCTCTGAAGACGGAGGACCGCCAGATCATCTTGGAGCAGCTGAAGGCTCTGGGAGAAGAAGTATATGCTACAGGTGACGCGGATTATGCCGGCAGGTATGTGTTTACCGGATACCGGACAGACACTCCCTTAAGCTTTGACAAGGAAGAAAATATAAAATACCAGATCACCGAGCAGCTGAAGAACAATGTGATCGACAGCGTGACCAAGGTGAATATGGGCAAACTGGAGGATCTGAACTCTTCGAATTTTAATTCCGCAGATATGAAAGATATTGTGGAAGATGATATTACGGATGTGGAAGTGCATCGTATCCGGCTGGCATACGATGATTGTTATGCGGACGGAGGGGTGAAGGTAAGCTTCCAGGTGCCGAAGCAGGCGACCAATGCGGACGGCTCCCTGAAATTCGAGACCAATCCGGACGGAAGCCAGAAGCTGGACGGTGACGGAAATCCGATTCCTGTGTATGAAAAGGATGCGGACGGAAAGATTATATATGATACGGTGACATGGCCTAACGGGAATGTTACCATAAAGACCATGCACTCTTATGACAATCCGGATCCTTATAATTATATTGCTGATGATGCTCACAAGAGTGAAGTTGTGTTTGTACCTGAGACCGGGGAGCTTCTTTTAGGGGATGAGCGCTATCAGGAGCTGATGAAAATTAAGGATGACGATACGACTTTGGCGGATGAATCCGAGATCAGAGTCACCTATGAGAAGCAGCACTGGCAGAAGGGCGATCTGCGGCCGGAGCATTATTTCTACTGCAAATCCAATCCGGGAGATGCGGAGAAGGAGATTGTTTACAATCAATCCTATTTGTCCGTAGACGCGGAGCGTCAGGATATTGAATATGATGTGGGATATAACCAGACCATCAGGGTCAACTCAACGGCGGATCAGTGCTTCAAGCATGGGATCGGCAGGGAGGTGGACGATCTGCTGACCTCCATTCAGGATGTGCTGGATCTGGAAGCCCAGCAGGCAAGCCTGGAAAAAATGATGGAGTCCCTGGAGGATGGCACCACGGATAAAAAAATCATGCAGAATCAGCTGGATGCCTTGAATAAGGCTTTAACTCTGGCAAAAAAGAAGGAGCAGAAGCTGTTTGAGGAAGGTATCACCGCCTTTCAGGGGTATCTGGACGATGCCAGCCTCTGCATTACCGAGTGCGGCACCAGGAGCAGCAAGCTTGAACTGATTAAGAACCGGAGCCAGAATCAGAAGACCACCTTTGAGACCTTAAAGAGCGAAAACGAAGATATTGACATAACGGAAGTTGCAATCCAGTTAAACAGTGCCGAGCTGACCTATGAGGCAGCATTAATGGCTACTGGAAAAGTCAGCCAGACCACGCTGCTGAATTATATATAATAAGGGAGCCGCGAAGAGGGAGCAGGGCCCCTTTGGCGAATGAGCATGGGCTGAATTGAGACAAATTGTAAAACAGTGAGGAAAGGTACAGGTGCCACAATGAAGGTGACAACAAAAATTTTTGGAGAGATCGAGATTGCGGACGACAAGATCATTGTCTTTGAAAACGGGATTATCGGATTTCCGGAATTAAAGAAATTTGCTCTGCTTCATGACGGGGAAAGAGGGACAAATGCAGGGATTCGTTTTCTGCAGTCTTTAGACGAGCCGGCATTTGCCATGCCGGTGATGGATCCGCTGCTTGTAAAGCCGGATTATGATCCGGAGGTGAATGACGAGCTGCTTGCGGCGGCAGGAGACGTAAATTCGGATAATATTCTGGTGTTGGTAACGGTAACGATCCCCAAAGACTTGACACAGATGAGTGTTAATCTGCAGGGTCCCTTTGTCATCAATGTGGAAGAGCATAAGGCATGTCAGGTGATCGTGGAGAACGGGGACTATCCTGTAAAATTCCCTGTTTATGAGACTTTGCAGGCAAGAAAGGCGGGTGAATGAGATGTTGGCGTTATCCAGAAAGAAAAATGAGGCACTGATTATCAACAACAACATCGAGATCACTATCCTTGAGGTTAAGGGCGATCAGGTTAAAATAGGTATTTCCGCGCCCAAGGAGGTTCCTATCTACCGTAAGGAGGTATATATACAGATTCAGAACGCCAATAAGGACGCAGTCAGCGTGGAAGGTATGGAAGCGCTGAAGGATCTGCTGGGCTAGGAAAGGCTATTTAGGAAAGTTTTCACTTCTCTGCTGTTAATTTTTCTGTCGTTTTTTCCGATAAAGGAATTAGATATAAATTCTGAGGATACATTCTGAAGAAACAATTTCACACGGAGGTGGGTAAAATGGGGATTGAACCAATTTCAAGCATGATGACAGTACAGGCACAGGGAGGTGTAGTACAGAAAGCTCAGGCGCCTGTGCAGACGGAGAGACCGGAGAATGCAGACAGCAGTGTACAGGTGGCGGAACAGGTGGATCTGACTACCAGTGTGGTCGAAAATACCCGTGACAAGGGTCAGGCCGGCGGTGGTGAGCAGGGGAAAGAGCAGCAGCCGCCTTTTGAGCAGATTCGGAAGGCTGTAGAGCAGCTGAATAAAAAGATCGGAAATTCAGAAGCTATTTTCGGTATTCATGAGGCTACTAATCGTGTCACGATAAAGCTTGTAGATAAGGACACAAAGGAAGTGATCAAGGAGCTTCCGCCCGAAAAGACACTGGACATGATAGCAAAGGTATGGGATATAGCCGGCATTCTGGTGGATGAGAAGCGGTGAATAAATTGACGTTCATAAAAAGGCGGGCAGTGTCTGCGGAAACAAAGACAGTGCGCTTCTGCAGAAGGAGAGGTAAGTTATGGCAATGAGAATGAGCGGACTGATGTCCGGTATGGATACAGAGAGTATCGTACAACAGCTGGTAGAGGCCAGAAGCAATAAGGTGACCAAGGTGAAGAACAGCCAGACCAAGCTGGAATGGAAGCAGGACATCTGGAAGGGGTTGAATTCCAAACTGAAAACTCTGCAGTCTAAGCTAAACGATCTGCGTTTCAGCGGCGGATATGCGAAAAAGGTCACCAAGAGTTCCAACGAGAGTGTTGTAAGCGTGCTTACCAGCGACAGCGCGGTAAACGGCGTGCAGACTCTGGAAGTAAATCGGATGGCGAAGACGGCGTATCTGACAGGCGCTAAGGTGACCAGAGCTGACAGACAGGAGATCGATGACATTACCAAAACCCAGATGGACGATCTGATAGATTTTGCGCCTGATGAGAAAAAGAATCTGACCCTTCATAAGGCGGACGGCAGCCAGGTGACGATCGACCTGGTGGGGACATCTACTATTTCCGATGTGTTGAGCAAGCTGAAGGAAGCAGGGTTAAACGCCAATTTTGACACGAAGCAGCAGAGATTTTATATCAGCTCCAGGGAATCTGGGAATGCGGGCAACTTTATGTTTACCGGTGACGCGGGTGTGCTGGACAGCTTGGGATTTAATGTAAATCAGACGGCCGGCAGCAGTCCTAAGTGGCTTGACGGCACTGATAAGGGAGCAGTCAGGGGCAGCACCAGGCTGGATGAACTGATTGATTTTTCAAAAAGTACCGATACGACTCCGGACGGCGCGGCGTGTAGAACAATAAGGGTTACCGGAGCGGACGGCATGCCTGTCGATATTATGCTGGAGGCTTTTACCAGAGATGAGAACGGCGTCAGACATTATAACACCGTTGATGATTTTGTGAACAGGTTAAAGAGCGTGGGCGTGGATGCTGCCTTTGATTCGGTTCAGCAGAAATTTACCATACAGAACGGCGCCAAGATTGAAAGCGTAAATGAGGACGGATCGACAACGTCGGACGATGTCCTGACGGCTCTGGGAATCGATAAAATGGTATCGCCAAATCCTCAGGCTACCTTTATCCGGGGGCAGGACGCAATAATTACCCTGAACGGCGCTATGTATACCAGCACCAATAACACTTTTGAGATCAACGGTCTCACGATTACTGCTCAGAATACGACAGAAGAGGGTAAGAGTGTTACTCTTACAACGCAGCAGGATACTGACGGCATTTATGATATGGTCAAGGATTTCCTTAAGACCTATAATGAGATCATCAACGAGATCGATAAGCTGTATAACGGGGAGTCAGCCAAGGATTATGAGCCCTTAAGCGACGCAGAGAAAGAGTCCATGTCCGAGAGCGAGGTCGAAAAATATGAGCAGAAGATCAAGGATTCCCTGCTGCGCAGAGACGGCAATTTAAATACGGTGGGTTCTGCGCTAAAGAATATTATGCTGTCAGGTTTTACAGTAAACGGGAAGACATTGTATCTGGCTAACTTCGGAATCAGCACTCTGAATTATTTTGCCGCTCCGGACAATGAGAGAAATGCTTACCATATTGACGGGGACAAGGACGATACAAGCACTTCAGGAAACGAGGATAAGCTGAAGAGCATGATAGCTTCGGATCCGGAGACGGTGGTTTCTTTCTTTACGCAGTTGTCTCAGAGCCTTTACACTAAAATGAACGATCTGTCCTCAGCCGTAGAAGGCTATAGGAGTTTCGGCAGCTTTTACGACGACAAGAAGATGAAGACGGACTATGACGATTACAAGTCCAAGCTTAAAGATGAAGAAAAAAAGCTTGCGGACTACGAGGACAAATGGTATGCAAAGTTCGCACAGATGGAATCTGCCATGGCGAAGATGCAGCAAAGCGCCAGTGCAGTGACAAGTCTGCTGGGCGGCTGACAGTAATAAATTAAGGAGTATCGGGATTACATTTATAGAAAGGCAGGGTGTGGTTATGGCATTACCCAGTGCGTATGCGCAATATAATAACAGTAAGATTCTGACTGCTTCTCCCGCAGAGCTTACATTGATGCTTTATGAGGGAGCTATCAAATTTTGTAATATTGCTATTGTCGCGGTAGAGCAGAAGGACATTGAAAAAGCTCACAACAATATTGTCAAGACGGAGCGCATCATTGATTATTTCCGCCAGACCCTGGATATGAACTATGAGGTCGCACAGGATTTTGAGAGGGTATATTCTTATCTTGGTCAAAGGCTGACGCAGGCTAATATTAAGAAAGATAAAGAAATTTTAGAAGAGGTTAATCAACATCTTCGTTCCATGCGGGATACCTGGAAACAGGTTATGGAGGCGAATAAGCAGTAAAGGCGGCGGGTTTATGACGGAGAATTATCTGAATGTTTTGGAGGAAAGTCTGCAAAATAAACTACAGATCATGGCAAAGATTCAGGAATGTAATCTGTGTCAGCAGGAGCTATTTCAGGCGCAGGATGTGGATCTGAAGGAATATGACAGATATGTGGACAAAAAAAGCGCCTTGATTGATGAGCTTATGGCTCTGGATAACGGATTTGAAACCTTATACCGGAACGTGGAACAGGAGCTGAAGGACAATCAGCAGAAATATGTGGAACAGATCAAACGTCTTCAGGAGCTTGTAACCAGGGTGACGGAGGAAAGCGTTACAATCCAGGCACAGGAAGCGCGAAACAGGCAGACAGTGGAAGGGTACTTCCGCAAGGAGCGTTCCAACCTTGCCCAAAACCGTAAAAATTCCAAAGCGGCTTATGATTATTATAAGAGTATGAGCCGTTCTCAGGTTAATTCGTCGCAATTTCTGGACAGTAAGCAATAGCAGGAAGACAGGAAAGGGAACAACGGGAAACCGATGGATTCGCGGTCAAATCATTGATGGCGGAGCATCGGTTTCCATTTTTTTTCAGGAAAATATATATTTTTTGTTTTGGGGCTAAAGTAATCTGAGTTGCTGCCGATATATTTATCAGACGGGCAGTCAGAAAGGACTGCTAAAGGATTCAAAGGATTGAACCGGAAATAACAGTGGAGAATAGCAGCAGGGACGCTGATTCAAATTCAAGGAGGAAATAATAATGGTAGTACAGCACAATTTGACAGCGATGAATTCTAACAGGATGCTTGGCATCACATCTAAGAAGCAGGCAAAGTCCACGGAGAAGTTATCTTCCGGTTATAAGATCAACCGTGCGGCAGATGATGCTGCTGGTTTGGCAATTTCCGAGAAAATGAGAAAGCAGATCAGAGGCCTGGCACAGGCTTCCGCAAACGCACAGGACGGTATTTCAGCAGTGCAGACCGCTGAAGGGGCACTTACAGAAGTGCATGACATGCTCCAGAGAATGAACGAGCTGGCAGTTAAGGCGGCAAACGGAACCAATTCCGAGTCTGACCGTACAGCGATTCAGCAGGAAATCGATCAGTTGACTACGGAAATTGACCGTGTGGCAGAGACTACCAAGTTCAACGAGACCTATCTGTTGAAGGGCGATAACAATGTTGCAAAAGGAACCACTTATTCTTATAAGAATTTTGACAAGACATCCGCAGGCTCTGCAACTTTTACCGCAGACAGTGTTACAGGTGTAAAGATCAGTTTTGCTGCGGCTGCAAATGTTAATTCGGAGAATATGGCGGACCAGAATGCACTGATCAAAGCTATGCGTGATTCAGGTATAAGTATTACTGCTAACAGTATCTGGGATACTACATTAGATAAGCCGGCGGTGGCAACTACTACTTATTCTGTCAAATTGAATGGTGAAGCAGGAGCATCATTTAAGGTAACACAGACTTCCTTAAGTAAAACCGGTGCAACTTTCACTGTATATAATAAGAGCGGCGTTACGATTGGAACAATCAATGTAGGCGGATATAACAAGTCTGCAAGTGCTAATACAGATTATACGGATACGATTGTATTTAATGCCACCAAGGTGACTGCCAGCGAGAGCAAGTCCTGTACCGCAGCCTATTATGATGCTCATGGTAATAAGATTGCTGCAAACGATCTGGAAAATTATTTTACCACTTCATACGCAGGAAAGTCCGGTACTATCGGTACGGTATGGGCTAAGGCAGACGCATCTAAGGTATATGATGCAGTGGGAAATGTGACTAAACTGGATCCGGCAGAGATCAATGCCTTGAGAGATAAAGTGGGTGCGATGGATGTTTCCCTTCATGTAGGAGCAGATGCTACCAGCAACAATCAGATCGTATTAAAGCTGGATTCTATGAATGCGAAGGGCTTGGGCATTAACGGACTGAAAATGGATGGAATTAATGACCAGCACGCATTGGATGCCATTGAGAAGATCAAGGCTGCCATTACCAAGGTTTCCGCACAGCGTTCTGAGCTGGGTGCAATCCAGAACAGACTGGAGCATACAATCAGCAACCTGGATAATATTGTGGAGAATACCACCAGTGCCGAATCCGCTATCCGCGACACGGACATGGCTACGGAGATGGTTGCTTACTCCAACAATAACATCCTTGCTCAGGCAGGTCAGTCCATGCTGGCACAAGCAAATCAGGCAAATCAGGGAGTACTCTCTCTGCTTCAGTAAACAGAAAATTTATAATAATAGAAACTTTACGGCGGCACAGCAAAGAGCTGTGCCGCTTTTATATATACGAACAAAGCTTGAAGAAAAAATTTTTAAAAAAATTGATGATAAGCCTAAAGTTATGAAAAATCCTTCCGATATACTTATCAAGAAAAGCACATAACAAGCTTTCTTACTCTTCAAACCGAACGGTATCGCACAACTGGACGGGGAGAGGACGGGGCAGTGAATGTAATGGGAAGTGCGAGCCCGGCACGGACATTGCCGTTGCAAACAATAGCCGCAAGGATGCGGTAAAATATATTCAAGGAGGAATATAGTATGGTAGTACAACACAATTTAACAGCAATGAACTCTAACAGAATGCTTGGCTTGACATCTGCAGCCCAGGCAAAATCCACTGAGAAACTCTCATCCGGATATAAGATCAACCGTGCGGCTGATGACGCGGCAGGTCTGGCAATTTCCGAGAAGATGAGAAAGCAGATCAGAGGTCTTACACAGGCTTCCGCAAACGCACAGGACGGTATTTCCGCAGTGCAGACAGCAGAAGGTGCACTTACCGAAGTGCATGACATGCTTCAGAGAATGAACGAGCTGGCAGTTAAGGCAGCTAACGGCACCAACTCTGAGTCTGACCGTACCGCTATCCAGCAGGAAATTGATCAGCTGACCACAGAAATCGACCGTGTAGCAGAGACCACCAAGTTCAACGAGACCTATCTGTTGAAGGGTGATTCCAGTGTTGCAAAGGGAACGTCTTATTCCTACAAGAACTTTGATAAGTCCTCTGCAGGTACTGCTACCTTTACGGCAGATAATGTGACTAGCATGAAGATTTCCTTTGCCGCTTCTTCGGTAAACGGTGAGAACATGGCAGATCAGAACTCCCTGATCAAAGCTCTGCGCGATTCCGGTATTAGCATCACCGCTAACAGCGTATGGGATACTACCCTGAAGACGGCAGCTGCAGGAACCACTACTTACTCTGCAAGCTTGAACGGTGAGGCAGGAGCTAACTTCAAGATTACCCAGACCTCTCTGAGCAAGACTGGTGCAACCTTTACCGTTTACAACAAGGCAGGCGTTACCATCGGTACCGTTTCGGTAAGCGGTTACAACAAGACTGCTACGGCTAACACTGACTACACCAACACGGTTGTATTCAATGCTACGAAGGTTACGGCAAGCGAGAGCAAGTCTGTATCCGCAGCATACTACGATAAGGACGGCAACAAGATTTCTGCAAACGATCTGGATAACTACTTCACTGTGGCATATGCAGGAAAGTCTGCTACCCAGGGTACTGTTTCCGCACTTGCAAGCGCACCCAAGGTGTACGATGCAGTTGGTAACGTGACAAAGCTGGATAAGGCTGAAATAGCTCATGTCCGCGACAAGGTTGGCGATCTTAGTGTTGGTCTGCATGTGGGCGCTGACGCAACCAGCAACAACCAGATCACCCTGAATCTGAAGTCCATGAGCGCTAAGGGTCTTGGCATCAACGGATTGCAGATGGATGGAACAGATGACACCAGGGCACTGGATGCCATTGAGAAGATTAAGGCTGCTATCACCAAGGTTTCCGCACAGCGTTCCGAGCTGGGTGCAGTTCAGAACAGACTGGAGCACACCATCAATAACCTGGATAACGTTGTTGAGAATACCACCAGCGCTGAATCCGAGATCCGTGATACGGATATGGCTTCTGAGATGGTTAAGTACTCTAACCAGAACATTCTGTCTCAGGCAGGTCAGGCAATGCTGGCTCAGGCAAATCAGTCCAACCAGGGCGTTCTGTCCTTACTTGGCTAATAGTTTTAACTTACAGAGTGTAATTGCCCAGGTCCCCGGCTATTTAGCCGGGGATTTTGGTTCATTCGATTACCTTTATTTGAAAGGGTTTTCTTAATATGAAGAATGATACATCCATTTTATTGTCCATTTCCATGCTGATTTCCGGGCAGAAAGAAGATATGCCCAAAAGTCTGGAATCTCTGCTTTACTTTAAAAATGCTTTTCCCACAGAAATTATTCTGGTGGATACCGGATGTAATGCGGAGCAACGGGCCTTAGCTGAAAAATATGCTGACAAGATCATAGACTTTGAATGGTGCGATGACTTTGCCGCCGCCCGGAACGCGGGATTGAAGGAGGCAAAGGGGGCATGGTTCATGTATCTGGACGATGACGAATGGTTTGAGAATCCCCGGGAAATTATTGATTTCTTTACAACCGGAGAATATAAAGAATATCACTGCGCCTCTTATGTGGTACGGAATTACAGGGACAGACAGGGGATCATGTACGACGATTCCTACCCTTCCCGGATGGTGGAGCTTACGCCGGATACTGTTTTTGTAGGCAAGATTCATGAATATCTGGAGCCTTTCAGGTTGCCCAAAAAGGCTTTTTCCGATTTTGTACACCATTACGGTTATGCTTATCGGGACGACGAAGAGCGGAAACAGCATACCAGACGAAATGTAAATCCGCTGAAGAAAATGATTATAGAGCAGCCGGGAGATCCCAGATGGTCTTGTCAGTTGGCGCAGGAATATTTTGGCGATGAAGAATTTGAATTGACTATAAAGGCGTGCAAAGAAGGAATTAAGGACTGGAAGCTGCACGCTGCGGAAAAGATAACTTATGCCCCCTCTCACGTAGGCGCGTTATATGCCTATATTCTAATCTCCCTGGAAATGGAAAAGCGGTATGAAGAGGAAGAGATATGGCTGAAAAAAGCGCTGGATGAGACGCCTTATCTGGAAGCAGAGGTGATGGCGCCTACTCGAGCATTTTACTGTCTGGTGGCCGCCAGGCTCTATAGCTACATGAAGAATTATGAGAATACCCGAAACTATTTCCGGAAATATATGGATTATCTGGAAAAGTACGGAGAAAACAGAACACTGGTGGAGGCCGGAAGTGCGGCCGTGGTGGAGGGCGTGTTTCAGGAACAGCTCCTGTACGGCACGATTCTAATGTGTACGGAAGCTGCCATCCGCATGGAGGATTATGCTCTGGCGGAGAAGGGGTTTTTCCGGCTGGACTGGATGAATGATTCCAGGCTCTTAAAGCAGAACCAGTGGGAGAGGGGCATCGTAGAGGGGTGCTGCAGTGTACCCTATCATCCACTATGGGTAAAGATTTTGCAGACACTGGTGTCCCGCCGGGAAGGCATGAAAGAGATGCAGGTGGTGTTCCTGGAGACAGAAATAGAGTTGAAACAGCAGGGAGAGCTGGAAAAGCTGTTTCGTCTGAACCGTCTCGTAGCGGAGCTGGACTTTGAGCACAGCTATATTTTGACGAAGAAAATTGTGTGGACAGAAAAGGACCCTTCCATATCAACATTGACGGAGCGCCGCGAAAAGGCTGGGGCGTTGCTGAGAACGTTATTCGAAAAATATCCGGAGGACATATTCGATGTTCGGCCGGAGGTATGGGATGCGGCGGAGAGAATGGGAATTTCCTGTGAACCTTATCTGCTTCAAGTGGATTACAACTGTTTCCGCAGAGCGCTGGACAACTGGTGCCGACAGTCTGCACCTGATATGATTTGTCAATGGGATGAAAGAATCGGAAAATGGAAAACGCAAAAAAATATTAGATATGATCTGTTTTTGGTAAAATGTATGGAAGGCTATTTGCATAATTCCGCGCAGGTCTGCCCAAGCCTGCAGCAGATGGAAGCTGTGCTGTGGAGATATGCGGATGCCGTATTGGATTTATATGAACCATTTTATAAGGAATTTGTTTTTAAAGAGGCGCCGGAAATGCTGCCGGAGGAAGCACAGTTGGCTTTAAAGCTGAAGAAAGTGCAATGGTATCGCCAGCAGAGAGATGATCTGAAAGCATTGGAAGCTGTAAGAAAATGCTTAGGTGTTTGTTCTGCTATGGGAGATGCAGTAGACGCCTATGCCAGAACGTATCGGGACGAGGTGCAGAATCAAAGTCAGAATACCGATGAAGAGCAGGTGGAGCTGCGCTATCTCATTGCTACCCTTAAGAAAAAAGCAAAACAGCAGATCGAGAATGGGGAGCGTCAGGCAGCTCGGGAAATTCTTCTTCAGGTGCAGCAGTGTGTACCTGAGGATGGGGAAGTGAAAGAGCTTTTGGAGACGTTGTAATGAAGAGTCCGTGCATTTAGAAGGCTGAGAAATATTACAATTATGGGCTGCTATTAGTGTCATATAAGGATAAAGGAAGGAGAATTGGTATGAAAGCGATTTTGCTGGCCGCAGGAAGAGGGACAAGGATTGCCAGAAACGTAGAAATGATTCCAAAATCAACCCTGCCAGTGGACGGAAAGCCGCTGATACGACGTTCTGTGGAGCTTTTACAGGCAGAAGGCATGGAATGCGTAGTGTGCACCGGATATAAGGAGGAAAAGATAAGGGAAGCACTGGCAGGATTGGAACCTGTAAAATTTTATTTCAATCCTTTTTGGAGCATTACAAACAGTATAGCGAGCATTTGGTTTGCCAGGCAGGAAATGAGTGAAGATCTGCTGGTTCTAAATGCAGATGTGTTTTTTTCAAAGGAGATACTGGAGCAGATCATGGAGGATGAAAGGAATCCTGTGATGGCCATTGACAAATCCCGCACAGTGGAGGGTGATTATTTCTTCTATACCGGCCTGGACGGACGGATTGAGAAATATGGAAAGGGGCTTCCTGTGGAACAGCGCAGCTGTGAATATGTAGGTATGGCGAAAATAGGAAAAGCCTTTTTGCCCAAATTTGTTATGAGGCTGGAAGAAATGATCGCAAGTCAGCAGCACGGAGCTTGGTGGGAAAATATCCTGTATTCCTTCACGGACAAGCAGGAAGAAGTGATTTATACAGCAGATGTGGGCGGACGCTTCTGGGCAGAGATAGATTATTTTGATGATTATGAGAGAATTATTGACTATGTTTCCAAAAACGGAGGCGGAGTATGAGGAAGCATATCAAGGCGCAGGTGCAGGGAGTATTGAGCGACTTGGCGGAAAACCTTGGCGGCTTTGCGCAGTTGATATGCTCTCACAGCAGAGAAGAAGTTCTTGATATTCTTGCCCAGATGCAGGAACTGATTATATCGGTAGGGAATATTGTAGAGAACTGGGAAGGAGCGGAAAACAAAGTTACGCCAAAGCTGGAGGAAGCTTGTGAACTGCTCTATCAGATCAGCTGTTCACTGGAAGCGGAAGAAGATTGGCAAAGGGCGCTTCAAAGTCTGGTGCTGTTGATTGACAATATTCAGAACGATGTGGAAAATGAAATTCCGGTTAAGCTGGAAGTGGTATTCTTGCCCTATCATGTATCCATGTGGGATTCTTTGGAAAGCGTGTGGATGGCGGCTAATGAAGATAAGGGGGTGGACTGCTATGTGGTTCCGATTCCCTATTATGACGTGGAACCAAACGGTATGTTAGGGGAGAGGCATTATCACGGTAATCGTTATCCGGAGTATGTGCCCGTAGTGCCCTACTGGAAGTATTCTTTGGAAGACAGGAAGCCGGACATTATATTTTTCCATAATCCTTATGACGAAAGCAACCTGGTAACCAGGGTGCCGGAACAATATTATGCAAGAAATCTGAAACAATATACTGATATGCTGGTCTATATCCCTTATTTTGTTTCCGAAGAAGACGGGCCGGCAGATCACCAATGTTATACCCCGGGAGTTTTGTACGCGGACAGGGTGGTGGTTCAGTCGGGCAGCATCTATGAGAAGTATTGCAGGGTCTATACGGATGTTTTGCGAAGCAACGGTGTGGAGAAGAGCTATGTCCCTGCTGAAAAGAAATTCCTGCCTTTGGGGTCTCCTAAATTTGACAAGATATGGAATACCCCCTGTGAGCCGGAAAATTTGCCGGTGAGCTGGCGGAAGAGTATTCTAAGGCCGGATGGAAGCAGAAAAAAAATTATTTTTTATAATCTTTCCATAGGTACCTTTTTACAAAATCCGGAGCAAATGCTGAAAAAAATCGACAGAGTATTGAACTTTTTTAAAGCAAGGCAAAGTGAAACGGTTTTGATATGGCGGCCGCATCCTCTGCTTATGGATACGATTGATTCCATGACTCCAATGCTACGGCAGGAATATTTACGGAGGATCAGTAATTTCAAGGAGGAAGGCTGGGGCATATATGACGAAACTCCGGATCCTAATCTTGCCATGGCATTATCGGACGGGTATTATGGAGATCCCAGCAGTTTGTTGACTGTATATCGGGAGACGGGAAAACCTATCTTGCTGCAGGATGTGGATATTCTGGATTAAGGAGATCTTCTATGGGAATTTTACAGACAAAACACCGATGATTACCGGAGAACAGGTTCCTTTAGCAATGCCACGCTGAAGGAGAAGCTGCTGAGCTTAAAGTATGTACAGGATGAATTGAAAATGATGTGAAACATCGGTATACTTTGGAGGTAATATGCGGTATATCATCTTTGGCGTAAACGGCATGGCGGGTCATGTGATTGCGCAGTATTTAAAAGAAAAGGGTCATGAGGTTACAGGTTTTGCCAGACAGCAGAGCTCTGTGTGCAAAACGATTCTGGGAGATGCCAGGAACAGAGCGGATGTGGGGAATGCACTGGGAACCGATGACTATGATGTGGTGGTCAACTGTATCGGTGTGTTGAACAAGCGTGTAGATGCCAGCCTTGCGGACGGTATATATTTAAACAGTGCCTGGCCTCATCTGCTTGCCGAAATGTTGGCCGGCAGGAAGACAAAGCTGATCCATATCAGTTCGGATTGTGTATTCGAAGGGACGAGAGGGCACTATACGGAGCTGGATCGTCCGGATGCGGTTTCTTATTATGGCAGAAGCAAGGCATTGGGGGAAGTGGTAGATTGCGATAACCTTACCCTGCGGACGTCGATTGTAGGTCCGGAACTGAAAACGGACGGAACCGGTTTATTCCACTGGTTCATGAATCAGACAGGCAGTGTGTCAGGATATAGAAAAGTGATCTGGACCGGAGTGACAACATTGCAGCTGGCTAAGAACATAGAAGAGGACATTTCGAAGCAGAAGACCGGGCTGTACCATCTGGTCAATAATGAGAGTATCTGCAAGCATGATCTTCTGCAGTTATTTAACTCCGCGTTTCGGAGAAATCCTATTGAGATAACAGAAAATGATACGGTGGTCAGCGACAGGTCACTGGTTTGCACATCAGAAGGGCAAAGATTCTTTGTTCCCAGCTATGAGCAGATGATTGAGGAAATGGCGGAATGGATGGAAGAGCATAAGGATTTGTATAGGTTGTATGAGGAATTTGGAAGGAAAAACATTATTTAAATGAGAATTTTGCAGGGGGAATGATGTACTTAGGCAGTGAGGAACTGAAGGCAGTTCAACAGGTAGAATTGGAAATGTTGATAGAAATTGATCGTATTTGCAGGAAATACCGGATACCTTATACTTTGGACAGCGGAACGCTGCTGGGAGCCGTTCGGGAGAAGGGCTTTATTCCATGGGACGATGATGCGGATATTGTGATGACCCGGAGCGCATATGAACATTTTTTTAAAGTATGCAAGACCGAATTGGACACGGAGAGATTCTTTTTACAGGATTACAGAACAGATAAGGCATATCGCTGGGGGTACCCCAAAATGAGGCGTAATGACTCACTTCTTATCAGAGAAGACCAGCCTGAGTTTTCCTGGCATCAGGGAATTTTTGTAGATATATTCGTTTATGACAATGTGCCTGACAGTTGGTTGATACGCAGAATACATTTATTTTTCTGTTATTTGATCAGAAAGATACAGTATGCGGTGGTTGGAAAAGAGACCGCCGGAAGCTTTTTTTTGAGAAAGTGGTATGGCGTATTAATGAAAATTCCAAGAGATATGTTATTCTACTGGCTGAAAAGCGTATACAGCCGATGCAACAGGCATCGGACAGAACTGATGCGGCATATGACCTACGCATACAGGAAAAAGTGCAGGTTTGGCTTGCCGAGCAAATGCTTTGACGAGCAGATAGAAGTAGAATTGGATGGACACCGATTTCTGGGCAGCAAAGAGTACGATACTTATCTTACGGTTTTGTATGATGATTATATGGTACCTCCGCCGGAATCAGAGCGGAACCATACAGCATATCGGGTGGTAAAGTTACCCGGTGTGTCGTAAAAACCGTGTATCATAGCTGCCGTATCAGAAA
Organism: uncultured Acetatifactor sp.; assembly: GCA_964486095.1. Taxonomy (GTDB): domain Bacteria; phylum Bacillota; class Clostridia; order Lachnospirales; family Lachnospiraceae; genus Acetatifactor. The sequence continues at coordinate 15,973 of CAZAMX010000006.1, forward strand.
AGAAATTACAGGTATATCGGTTTCGGAGGGTAGAGAAGAACATGGGAAAACATATGGAAAACGGACCGATTGATGTCATTATTCCCTGGGTAGACGCCACAGATCCCGAATGGAACGCGCAAAGGCGGCAATATGCAATAGGTTTGGAAAGTATTCAGGAGGCATCCAATTCCGATACCCGCTTTGAGAGCTGGGACAATCTGAAATATGTGTTGCGCGGTATTGAAGAGTGTATGCCATGGGTTAATCGTATTTTTCTGGTAACCTGTGGACAGGTTCCTGATTTTATTAATTTGGAATGCCCAAAATTGAGGCTGGTGCGGCATGAGGACTATATCCCGGCGGATTATCTGCCTACCTTTAACTCAAATACCATAGAAATTAATTACCACCGAATAGAAGAGTTGTCCGAAAACTTTATATTATTTAATGACGATCTGTTTCCGCTGCAGCCGATTCGGGAAAGCTATTATTTTAAGAACAATTGTGTATGTGATGAGGCGGTAGAACGGGCATTATGCCCAAAGGTTCAGGAATTGGACTCCCGGGTCAATATGTACAGAGCCGTCAATATTATGATTCTTATTAACAAATATTTTCACAAGAGAGAGGTGCAGCGGAAGAACTGGTGGAAATGGCATTACCCGGGGTATGGGAAAAGACTTCGCAGAACTATGGCATTGTCCCATTATTATGATTTTGACTATTTTTCCATTCCGCATATGGCGGTGGCGATGAAAAAGAGTATTATCAAAAAGATATGGGAGTTGGAACCGGAGGTCATGGAGTTATCGTCCAGGAACAGATTTCGGAATTATAGTGATGTCAGTCAATATTTGTTTCGTTTTTGGACGCTTTGTGAAGGTAATTTCTATCCCAGGCGTACAAAGGGGTTATATGTAAATATTACAGATGAGAATTGCATGGAGATAGCTGATATAATACGCAATCGCAGACAGCAGATGATTTCGCTGAATGAAGCAGATGTGCTGCGAAATTTTGAAAAAGTGAAGCAGGTATTAAATCGTGCTTTGGCAGAGATTTATCCGCAAAAAAGTATTTTTGAGAGATAAGGAAGATTATTTGGATGAAACCATTGGTATCGATTGTAATTCCGGTTTATAACGGAGAAGACTATTTGCAGGAAGCGATTGAAAGTGCTCTAAGGCAGACATATGAGAATATTGAAATTCTGGTGGTGAATGACGGCTCTACAGATCGAACGGAGCAGATTGCCAGAGCTTATGGGGATCGGATTCGATATTTTTATAAACCAAACGGAGGAGTTGCCTCAGCGTTAAATTATGCAATCAGAGAGATGAAGGGGGAATACTTTTCATGGCTGTCCCATGATGATTACGACTACCCGGAAAAGATAGAGCTGCTGGTGGGTGCTGTTTTGGGACAGAAGGATAAAGACGTAATTGCGTACTGTAATTTTACTCTTTTAGACCAGAGGACAGGGCTATTCAGTCCGTACTGTATGGAGGATTATTTTGCTGAGAAGGATAGAACTAATGGAGTTTTTATGATGATACATGGCCGGATGGATGGTTGTACTATGTTGATTCCGGCCGACAATTTCCGCAGAGTGGGTTTGTTTGATGAAAGGTTGCGCACCACACAGGATTATGATATGTGGTTTCGCATGATTAGAGAAAGGCGAATGATTCATGTTCCAAGGATTTTGCATGTGTCTAGGGTGCATGAAAAGCAGGGGAGTCAGACTTTGAAGGAATTTCCCATTGAGCAGGAGCAGCTATTTCTTCATTTCCTGAAGGAGCTTTCCACAGAAGAGATGAGGGAGATATGGGGCAGTGAATATTGCTGCCTGCAAAACTTTTATTTCCTTTTCATAAATCGTTCTATGAGAATAAGTAGTGAGTTGGTCTGGAAAAAGCTGAATCAATGCGAGGAACCTAAGGAGGCATTATATTTGCGGAGACAGGCGAGTGAGAAAATTTACGGACTGGGCGGGGAACAGGCCAGGCGGATTGCAATTTTTGGCGCAGGGGATTATGGCAGACGTGTATTGCGGCTGCTGTGTTCAAGGGATATAGAAGTTGATGAATTCTGGGATAATGCTCCACAGAAATGGGGAAAAAGAATAGAGGGAATCAAGTGTATTTCAGTAGATGAAGGACTTAAGTGTGCGGAGCAAACATTAGTTATACTGGCGGCAGAGTTATATGGGGTGATGCAGCGGCAGCTGGAGGGTAAGCCGGTGGCGGGAATGATTACCAAAATGCACTTAGAGGGAAAGCTATATGATGTGCCTGTCAGGAAAGAGGCAAGGAATGAGTGAACTGCTGGAGGAACTAAAAAAGGCGCGTGTGTGTATATATGGCTGCGGGGAATGTGGTATACAAACTTGTCTGCTTTTACGGGAAAAGGGTATTCACATAGATTTTTTTGGTGACAGAGATCAATCAAAAAAAGGTTATGTGGTGGATGGCGTGTTTTGCATAACCCTTGATGAGCTGTTACTGAAAGAGATACAGAATATTACCTTGATTGTGGCGGTAGCGCACGGAAAGGGACTAGCAGATGAATTTCAAAAAAAAGGATTTAAAAAAGTTTTGTACTATGAGAATGTCAGACTAGATTTATGCGCTGAACAATTAGGTGGACAGGGAAATCTTAATTTGATGAAAATAGAGGAACTGCAAAGACTGAAACAGTATATTCAAGAGCTTGCAAACAGGAAGGATCTGTCAGTGGAAAGCAAAAGAGATAGTATTTTGAAATTGTGTGAAAGAGAGCAGAGGGGAGTATAATGAGGCTGCTACAGGTAAATTGTACAGATCTTCCGGGTAGCTTTAATGGCTATTTGCTGAATATGGAATTGAGAAAGGCAGGAATTGATGCAAAGCAGGAGGTGCTTGATAAATGTGGATCGGAGGATGATTCAAGTGTTTCAGCATTAGAAAAGGATATGATACTTCACCAAATTCTACGCTGGGCAGAGAATAAATATTCCGTTAGCAATCTTTTATATCCGTATGGGGAGCGCTTTTTAAGCAGTAAAGCGTTTCAGGAAGCGGAGGTGGTGCATTATCATATTTTACATCGTTTTATGTTTTCTTTATTTGACTATCCAGCGCTGATGAATAAGAAAAGAACAGTATGGACGATACATGATCCTTGGGTCGTGACAGGAAATTGCGTTCATCCTCTAAATTGCGACAAGTGGAAAACAGGATGTGGAGAGTGTGAACGATTGCAGGAATGCGGTTTTGAGATGAGATGTGACCATACGTCCATGATGTGGGAAATTAAACATAAGATGTTAAAACAAATTAATCCCCATATTATTGTGGCGTCAGAGTTTATGGAAAATTATCTGCGTCAAAGTCCCATAACCTGTCATTTTGATAAGGTTCACAAAATTCCTTTTGGAGTAAGGACGGAAATGTATAATCTAAAAAGGAAGGGCAGAATCAAGCAGAAGTATGGTATCCTGAATGATCAGATTCTGGTGGGATTCCGGGCGGATAGTAATCCAATCAAAGGCTGCCAATACATTCATGAAGCGTTGTCCGGCTTGCAGGATAAAGATAAAATAGTGCTTGCTGTGGTAGGGGGGGGAGAGATCAGGGAAGATATAAGGACTATGTATAGAGTGCTGGAACTGGGGTGGCTGGATAATGATGCCGAGATAGCGGATTATATGCTTATGTGCGACATTTTTTTAATGCCATCTCTTGCAGAATCATTTGGTTATATGGCACTTGAGGCTATGGCGGCAGAGACGCCGGTGGTATCTTTTGCAGGGACTGTGGTGGAAGAAGTTACGGATGCGCCAAACTGTGGACTTGCAGTGGATTATCAGTCATCTGAAGCTTTAAGAGAAGCTATATCGTTTTTGGCTGAGAATGAAGACGCTAGAAAGAAAATGGGCATGGCCGGAAGAAAGAGAGTAGAGCAGGAGTACCTTTTTCAAGAATATGTGCGGAAGCACAGAGAATTATATGAAGAGATTTTGAGGGAGGAAATCTGAAAATGAGCGAAAATCGTATTTATGGAAAAAAGGTAGAAATTGATACAGAAAACACAAAGGAATTTTATAATAACAGGGCAAAAGCAATGGGAGAAATGGATAATCCATATGTATCTGTATTGCTGGGGGATCAGAATCCGGAATATGCAGTGGCATGGAACAAGTTTGAAAAGGAAAATATATTGCCTAAAATGGGAATAGATGAAAACAGCAGGGTGCTGGATATTGGCTGTGGAATGGGTCGATGGGCAGAAGCATTGATACCAAAGAGCGGCTATTATTGTGGGACGGATCTGTCCTCGGAAATGATCGCGCGCGCGAGAGAACGTAATGAATATGAGAATAAATCTTATGATTTTATGAATTATGGGTTTGAGGAATTTTGCGCGTTGCCAAAAGATAAGCTGCCCTGCCTTTTTAATCGGCTGTGGATCTGCGGAGTGATGATGTATATCAATGACGAAGAACTCTGTAAGGGAATGAAACAATTGCTTGAAAAAATGGATGAGCATGTGAGAGTTTATTTTACGGAGACTATTGCAGTGAAGGAAAGACTGACACTGGACGAGTTTTATTCTGAGGCGCTGAAAGCTGATTATGATGTAATCTATCGAACGGAGGCAGAATACAACGAGATTTACGAGCCGTGGTATAATGCGGGATTTCGGGTTGTGGAGCAGGGGATGCTTCCTCATCTTAACAAGGAAAAAGAGTATAGTGAGACAGAACGCTGGTATACAATTTTGGAAAGGTAGAATGTAGATGGTATGGCGCTAAAATTGGGTATGGACGAGAATCCCATAGGGCTGTGCAGAGGTATTTGGGATTCGATGGTATAGAGATAGAAAAAACGTGCTGGTGTGGGTATAGGAGTGCGTGAAGGAATGAGAAAATCAGAGAATTAATCGTTATGAACGATTTGGAGGAAATAGAAATGCAACCAAAAGTTTCAATTATTATTCCTGTATATAATGGCGCAGACTATATGAGAGAAGCTATAGATAGTGCGTTGAATCAGACATATGAGAACTGCGAGGTCATTGTGGTGAACGACGGTTCTATGGATGAGACGGAGCAGATTGCACTGTCGTATGGAGACAGAATCAGGTATTTTGCCAAGGAGAACGGTGGAGTGTCTTCGGCTTTGAATGTAGGGATAGAAAATATGGAGGGAGAATATTTCCAGTATCTTCCGCATGATGATATTTTGCACTCGCAAAAGATTGAAAAGAATATAAAAGCAATTTTAGAAAGCGGGGATGAAATGTCAATTGTATGGTCTGGATGGAATTATAATTATACTGATGGAAGAGGGTTGAAAAAATTTTATATGCCTTATGAATATGCTGATAAGATTACGTATAGCGTATTTCCTATATTGTTCAGCGTTTTAAACACGGTAACTGTTTTGCTGAACAAGAGATACTTTGATAAGGTTGGAAGATTCAAAGAAGAATTATACACATCACAGGACTATGATATGTGGTTTCGTACCTTTATTGACCAGAAAACAATATATTTGGATGAAGAACTTGTTAATTACAGGAGGCATGAAAGGCAGGGTACAAAGGCAGATCCAGAATTTATTCAAAACTGTATTGCATTGTCGGAATACATGGTTTCTAATTTAACTCCAAGGCAGATTGCGGACATGTTTGGCAATAATTATAGATATTTTTGTTATCTGCTTGACTATTATAAGAGATTTGGATGGGAGGATTGTTATTATAAGGTACTGAGTAAATTTAACGAATGTGATGAACCTCTAGACGGAAAAAATGAGCGGTATCAATTAATGCAGTACCTAAAATCAATAGCGGACGAAAAAGCAGAAGAAATCATTTTATATTGTGCAGGAAACAATGCCAGAAATTTATTGAGACAATTGTGGTTAAGGGATGTCCCAGTCAAAGCTTTTTGTGATCAGGATAGAAGTAAGGTGGGGACGACGATAGATGGTGTTGACTGTATTGCCATAAATGAGATTAATAAAGAAAAAAATTTAGTAATTGTTACTAAGGATGATCCGGAAGAAGTGGTGTCTGAACTCAAGGAAAAGGGAATAGCATATGTAACAAGCTTTAAAGAGATCGGTGCGGTAGTATACAGTACATTACCTGTAAAACAAAAAATAGTTAGTGTATTTAAATAAAGTATTTTGGGAGAGGAATAATATGGAATATAGCGGAACATGGAAAGAAATTTGGACTCAGAAAGGGGCTATGGAGGGCACGAAAGAAGATATAAGAATATATGACGGATGGGAAAAGTCAACTGCAGATATGGACGAAACTGCTACTAAAATAGCTAAGGTATTAGATATAAAACCGATGGACAAAGTGCTTGAAGTTGGTTGTGGGGCAGGAGGATTAGCACAGTATATGAAATGTAAATATATTGGTATAGATTTTTCTGAAACATTAGTTAAACGTTGTATGGAATTTTATCAGAAATCTGCGGTGTTATCAGAGGCAAATGATATTCCATTTAAGGATCAATATTTTGATAAATGTTTTTGCTGGGGAGTTTTTTTATATTTTCCTGACTGGGAGTATACAAAGCAGGTTATTTATGAAATGAAACGTGTGACCAAACAGGGGATTTTTATTGGCGAACTTCCTATAAAATCTCATGACAACAAGCATCAGCTTTATAGAGAAGAGCAGTTTCATAATTTTGGTTTTAAGACAGAGCGAGGATGGTCGGAGCCATATTGTGATGATCGATTTAATGCAATTATGTTAAATCATTGAGTGGACACGGGAGAAAATCAGATGGAAAATATATTATTGGTTGGTGCACATTATGATGATATTGAGCTTGGCTGTGGCGGAACGGCGGCAAAGCTGGTGGCAGAAGGAAAGCAAGTATATAAGTTGATTTTGACAGACAATTTTGTAAGAGAATCAACTTTTAATAAGTATACGGCACCGGAAACGAGCGTGCAGGATAGTAAGAAAGCTTGCGAAATATTGGGTATACAAGAGGTCACGGAGTTTACAAAAGTTCCCAATTGTACTTTGATGTATAGTACGGAGCTGATGCAGCGGGTAGAGAACATAGTTTTAAAATATAATATTGATACGGTATTTATGCACTCTGTGAATGACATGAATCATGATCATGTTGAGGCTGCAAAAATATGCAAGGTTGCAGCAAGACATGTAGCAAATCTTTATACATATAGAAGTAATATCTATATAACGGAAGAGCAGTTTATACCTAAAGTGTTCTGGGACATTTCGGAATTTTATGAGAAAAAGGAAGAGGCACTTGCTGCTTATGGAATCGAACATCAAAGAAGTATGGCTGAGGGAAGAAACAAATTATTTGAAGATATTATGTATCAGAACAAAATATGGGGTTATGCAATTGATGCAATGTATGCGGAAGGGTTTGAAGTGATCAAAGAAGTGCATTGAAGAAAAGGAAGTTGTTTATATGAATAAAAATTTGAAAGCACAATTTGCAGAAATAACGGTATATCAGGATCAGACGGAACAAAAATTTTCAAGTTCAGGGCGTGTGTTGCACGCTTTGGCAGGAGAATGTATTGGAGATGTGATGTATTTGTTTACATCGAACTGTAATAGCATTATTAAAGTCAATCGTATAACTGGTGCGATAGAACTGCAGTATGGAGATGAGCAACAGCCATATTTCAGGGAGTATTTGTATACTGATTCCCTTGCACACGAAGAAATGATTTATTTTATTTCTAACAAGCTACCATATATTATGAAATATGATTCTGGCTCTGGGCAAAAGAAATATATTTCACATGATGGTTTGGTGATCAACTATTTTCCCTGTCGATATGGGAAAAGATTTTTTTTGTTACCAATAGAATATTCAGATCGAATTGTTTGTGTGGATTTATCAAATGATGTCGTGAGCTACATCCCTTGTTCGTATCCATCCAGCCTTATACAGGTAGTCAAAAATGCAAACGAAATTGTTCTTTTTGGGCTAGGTGTTCAAGTGGGGCATTATATATACCAGGGAAGCCGAGTGGATTCCACTATTCGACAGTTTGACATGGAAACGGGAAAAGCAAAATATGTGACTGCAGGAGGATTTCAACGCCCGATTAGACAGATGACTTTTGATGGGATGTTTTTTTGGCTATTAAGTCTGGATGGATTGCTGGCACAGTGGGATTGTCAAAAAAATAAAATTATTTTTTCGCTTGATTTATCAAAGAAAATTGATCAGCAGAACGTATTATATGTAGCATGTGCCTATCATAAAGATGCAATTTACATTTTGGAAAGTAAGGGTTCATGTATTTTAAAGTTTAATATACAAGGAAAGACACTATACCAATATGATTGTAGTGCTATCCCGGGTTTCCGGCTTAAGAGACCTGAGAAATTGGCATTTAGCGAGGAAATTCGGGTAGATAATAAAGGAGCGCTTTGCTTCTTCCCTTATTTGGCAAATGGTATATTCCGCTGGGATACAGAAGATAAGGTACAGTTTTATCTGACCGTAACCAACAAGGCTCTGAGGAAGGTTGCCGCACAGCAGTTGCAGACAGAAAATACCTATAGCCTGGCAGATTTTTGTGACGGATTGTCACAGAGTGTTATGAAAAAACAGAAGTTTTTTTCGATAGGCAAAACGATAATAGAGTATTTTTTAGAGAAAGGATAAAAATATGAAGTGGGCAAGTAAAGGGCACGAATTTGATGAAGTGGGTAAAAAATTTGAGCATTTAAAAAGAGTTTATCTATATGGAGCGGGGCAATATGGAAAGCAGGTAGCAGATTTGCTGAAAGGGATAGGAGCAGAGTTTGTTTTTGTTGATTATGCAAAGGCTTCGCAAGGTACGATAGAAGGTGTTCAGGTGATTCTGCCAGAAGAAGTGAAAATTATTAGGGGGCAGGAAATCATTGTATTGACAATGGGAGTGGAGAATGCCGGTATTGTGTTAAAGCAACTGGAAATAAGCGGTCTACAATATGGCAGTGATATATTTGATGTTCATAGTTTCCTGCAATTTTATATTTATATTATTGCGTTATATAGATATGGCAAGTGTATTATGCTGGATTGCACAGTTATGGGAACTTACCAATGTTCACTAAAATGTAAATATTGTATGGCAGCTATTCCCTATATACAAGAACCCAAACAAGTCGAGTTTACAGATTTCAAACAGGATGTTGACATTTTGTTTGAAAATGTAGATTTTATATTGGAGTTTGGAATAGGTGGCGGAGAAATGTTTTTGTGTAAAAATTTGGAACAGTACATCGAATATGTCATGGATAATTATTCTTCTCATATTTGGGATTGTTCTATCTTGACTAATGGTACAGTTTTGCCCAATGAAAAGGTCATTGGAATATTAAAAAAATATAAGATGCATGTCGTGGTAAGTTGTTATTCTAATGTGCAGAACTGGCAGGAAAGATATAAAAAACTGAAAACATTGTTACAGGAGCATCAAATCCCATTGAATACAATTGACTACGAAAACTGGGTGGACATGGGATGGACAAAAAGGCAAT
>CAZAMX010000007.1:0-22789 GCA_964486095.1 uncultured Acetatifactor sp.
CTTCCCTTCTCCAGGTGGTAAAAACGCCGGCAGCCTTCAGCGCTGCCAGCATAACTGCCACAGCGTCAAATAAAAGCACCCCTTGTACGCCGAAGGCCCAGCAGGTCTCATCCTTAACCGGCAAACCGGAAAATCTTCCTCTGCGCTCATCCTGCATATAATACATGGCTCCCGCAAATCCGCACAAAACAAGCCAAAGAGAAAGAAGCCCCCTGATGGGCGCCAGCAGATAGCTGCTGTCCTCTTCCGCCGGCATGCCGTCCAGATATTCCATCCGAAACAGATTTCCCTCCACCAACGTACTGTTATAAGCCTGCTGAAGCTCTTCGTCCGTCACATCCGGCAAACCACACTGCTTCCGCACAAAATCCGCATACATTTCATAGGAAAAAGCCGGATACAGCTCTGCACAAAGTATCTGTCGCGTAAAGAGCATTCTCACGTCATCCTCACGCTGCACCACCTCCACAGTGTGATTTTTCCCTCCCATGCCCTGTGACACCGCGGCAGCCAAGGCTTCCTTCATGTCCGCCGGGAAAACCCAAAGCGCGTCCGCCCGAAAGCTTTCCACCGCCTTCCTGCCCTCTTCTTCCGAGTCACACAGCTCATAATATAATACGCTATTGTTCTCCATCAGGCGGCCGGCTGTCTCAAACGCCAGCTCATCCTCCGGGTTTGGCAGGTACAGCAATATTTTGGCAACTCCGCTGTCCGCTCCTGCTCCCAGCTTAAAACCTGCCACCAAAAGCGGCACCAGGCACAAAATCAGCAAAAAGCTGTAGGTCTTAAAGAGCCGCTTATTTAACAGCCAAATTCTAATCCCGATCCGTCTCATCCCGGCAGCCCTCTCTCCACTTTCAGCTTCCTGGTCAGGACGGACAGCCCCAAAAACAGGAATAAATAAAAGAAAACCGCGGCTCCCTTCCCAAAAGACAGCTCACCGGAGATTCCCTCCCTGACATATCCAAAGGCCGCTCCCGCAGGCAGCAGCCGGCCCATATTTTTCATGGCATCCGGGAAAAAATTAGCCGGATAAAAGACCCCTGCCAGATATGCCATGGAAATACTGCAGATAAACTGCAGCAGCAGGCTGCTGACGATGCCTCTCACCAGCTCATACAGCAAAAACTGCATGGCCGAAAGCATCAGCACCACAGGCCAGGCCCCATAAAAAAGACTGCGCAGCGGCTCCGTCCCCATTCCGCTCCATTCCTTTATTTCAATTAATCCGCGCTTCAGCACAATGCTCACAGCCGGAAACGCCAGCACAAAACAAATCAAATTCATACAGGCAAAAGCCCCGTATTCCCCCAGCACCTGGCCCACAGCCCCGATTCCCCTGCTTTTCATCAGTTCCGGCAGCGCACTGCTCCTTCTCACAAGCAGAGGGCTGCCGTAAATTCCCAAGAGCAGCAGAAAAAACACCAGCAGCGCTCCCAAATAATACCCCGCCGCCCCCAGGCCTCCCGATATACCCAACTCTTCCAGGGTATAGAGTCCGGTTCTGTTCAACACGAGATCAAACATCTGCAGATTCATCCGGTATGTGGCATCTGCCACTTCTCCGTCCCTGCCGCGCTCCCGCATAAGCTGCTGCATCCCGAATATAGCGCTCTGAGAACGGGTCACCAGCACAGATACAATATTTGCCAGTTCATCCCCCAGAATGCCTTCAAGGCCCTTTTGTCCCTCTGAGCTCAAGTAGGTAATCTGCACGTCATTTCTGCCATATACGATGGAATTCAGCAGATCCTCCGGCACCATCACGCAGGAAGAAAGCTCCCCCCGGCGGAAGCTGTTCAATGCCTCTTCTTCCTCCATGGGCACCAGCTCCACCATAAACCGGGAATCATCCATGGCCTGGACCACAGAAATACCAAAACCCAAGTAATCGTCCGACCAATTACCCACCATGCCGATCCGAAATTTATGCTTTCCCTCTGCATTGTTAAGGCTTTGCAGAAGCAATGCACCGCATACCCCCAGAACTCCAAAGGTAACTGCCACCGACACAAGCAGCACCGGAAGAAGCCGAAGCATTCTTTTCATTTGTATGCCAAAATAGGCGCATGCTCTTTTCATTGAGATTTCTATACCTCCGGCGTACATTTCCTCCACGTTAAAACAGTTTACGTGTCAGCTCAGGCAGCTTGCCAGACGGTGTAAGTCCCCGTCATATTCATAAGGCGTCAAAACACCCTTCTTCAGCAGACAGCAGCTGTCGCACAGCTCCATATCCTGCACGTCATGGGTAGTCATCAGCAAAATACCGCCCTCCCCCTTATACTGCCTGTAATACTGGTAGATCCGTTCCTTACATGCCAGGTCCAGCGCCGCAGAGGGTTCGTCCAAAAGCAGTATCTTCGGCTTTCCCACTACCACACAGCCGATGGAAAGTCTCTTTTTCATACCCCCCGACATTCTGCGTACGGTTACCTTTAAGAATTCCGATATACCCAGCAGCTCCAGTACACCGCCGTCCAGCTCATTTTTCAAGACCTTTTTATCGTACCACATACGCAGATTGTCCCAGGCTGTCAGTTCCTCCACCAGCGTATCACCCTGAGGTACATATCCCACCGTACGGGCCCGCAGGCCGCCGCTTTGAAACAGATCCTCCCCCTGGTACAGAAAAGCGCCGCCGTCCGCCCTGCGTACCCCGGCCAGAATGGAGAGCAGCGTAGATTTTCCGCAGCCGTTGCCGCCCAATATGCCCACGCAGCTCCCTTCCCCTACCTTCAGAGAAATATTCTCCAGCACCTTTTTCTTTCCGTAGGATTTTCGGATCCCTGCCAGTTCAATACTCATAGTACCCGCCTTTTAATTGATCTCATCCCGATAGATCTCGTTTCCGTCCGGCCCCACAAAGGTGCATCGCACTGCGTCCAACGAAACTCCATATCCTGTATAAAAGATGGACATAAAGTCCGCGTCCTCCAAAGTCCCTAAAAATACATCTGACATTGTGCTGCACACCGTCTCGTCAAAGGATATATTATCAGGCAGATAGTACACAAAGACAAGCGTGTTCCCCTCCGCCACCGTATCAAGGACAATCCCCAGTTCCACGACACTTTCATTCCAGCCGCTAAGCTCGTTCTGCCAATCCTCCGACTGCAGCACCGCCGCCAGCGAGCCTGCCTCCGCTGCCTGATTGTTATCATGATCCTCGGGACTGCCGTATTCGGATCCGAAGTCATTCTGATTATCACCATACTCGTCTTCACCATAAGGCTCATCATAGCTGTCCGAATCATATGTGCCGATGGGCAGCTCTTCCAGCCCGTAAATACCTCTATATAGATAATTTCCGTTTGCAAGCAGGTCAATGCTGTCACGGATCTCTGCCATCATGTCCTCCGGCACTCCCGCCTTCTCCAGGCTTCCCAGGAATTTATCCCAGTCGAGCCCCTCCATCCAGGCTGCCAGATCCTCTTCTTCCTCTATCATAATAAGCTTACCGGAATCAGGAATATCCGTTCCGGGTCCTTTCCCCACATCCACTGACGCCGTAAAGCTGACAATTTCTTCCTCATCATACAAAAGCCCCAGGGTAACCTTTCCGGAATTCTTTGACGCCTGTGCATCCAGCTTTAACTCCATATCCGCCAGCATGGTGGCATAAAGAGATCCATATCCGGAAATCGAACCGGTCAGGAGAGTACCCAGCATCTTTGAAGGAGCCAGCGTAAAGGTACCGTTTAAATACCCCTGCTTTAACTGCTCCAGATCCAGTCCGGAGACGTTAATCTCAATCAGGGAAGCACCGTCGTATTCCAGCTCATAACTGCCCGTCAGCTTATCTCCCGATTTCTTTCCGCTGCCCGTCAACGCAATCCTGCTGCCATCATCCGCCGCCACGGAAATTTCACAGCCCATATTTTTGCCGCTCTCCGGCATCAAAAAGCAGATTTCCGTACTAACACCGTCAGCTTCCGCCGTTTCCAGCGTTCTTCCCACGATCCTGCCTTTACTGTCAACATAGACCTTCATGATCAGTTCACCGTCCAGACTTTTAAGTTCATCCACGCTTTCCAGCATTTCCTCCAGCTCTTCCGTAAATTCTTCGTAAGCTTCCTCGCCGCTCCCTGAATTATCCAGAAAATCATCATCCAACGCCGCCATGTTGTCCACCGTGTTTACAATCAGCTTTTTCAGCTCCTTGTCCTTAAGCATCTCCTTTAATATGGATTCCGTCATATCTGCAAGGCACTTCCCGTCAAAGGTCACCTCCAGCTCCGTACACTTCTCGGAAACTCCCCCTGCCTTCAGCGTCTTCTGCTTCCTGCTCACATCATCCACACTGTCCAAAGCAAGATTCATGTACTTTACCAGCAGCTTTTCCACTTCCGCTGCCTTAGGCATTGCCTCCAGCATCTTAGCGCTGCGCTCCTGCATTTCTTGATACAGCTCCAGCTCATCCGCCCCATACAGCTCCGCGTCGTATCCCTCAAGTCCCATATACTTTTCATTCAACTCAGGCACCTGAAAATAGATATTCCCCTCCAGTACATCCATCAGCATATTGACGGTCAAAAGATCGGTTTTGTTTAATCCGAAGGAAAGAGCGTAAGAAAGCATACTTTCCTCCCAGGAAAATCCCACTCCCATTTTCAGATCTGACAGCCAGGAAATATCCACTCCTGACACATCCAACAAGCTCAGGAAATTCTTTCCGCCCTCGCCCAGCTCAAGCGTAAACTCGGTATCGACACTGCTTTCGTCCAGCCTAAAAGGGCTTTCCACCAGCATTCCATAGTATGTACTGCATTGCTCGGCCATCTGCGCTACCGTTTCCTGTTCCACCTGCCGATAGTACTTCTCCGGCGAAGAAAAGCTCCGGCTGAAGAAATCAGCGATCTTTCCGGCATTGACAACACACACTGCCACAAGGGCCAGCGCCACGCCGCCCAAAACAAAGAACACTGCCTTCTTCCCCGATTTTTTCCCGTTCTTTTTTCCACTGCCGCCTGCAGGCTCTTCCGGAATCGCAGGCGCGATCGGCTGTTCGGGCTTCGTCGGAATCGCAGACATTACAGGCTGGCCCGGCTCCGCAGAAGCTGCGGCCTGTTCAGACTCCGCAGATACTGCCGCCTGTTCAGACTCCGCAGATACCGCCGCCTGTTCAGACTCCGCAGATACCGCCGCCTGTTCAGACTCCGCAGATACCGCCGCCTGTTCAGACTCCGCAGCTATTTCTGCCTTCTCCTGTTCCAGCGGTAATATTGGCGCTCCGCATCTGGAACAAAACTTTTCGGAATCCCCCACAGGATTCCCGCATTGCTCACAAAACATCTCTTTCCCTCCTGTTCTTACGCAAAACTGGCTTATGTTACTATCCTCCGGCCTGCCCAAAGCTGTACAAACCCTGTTTAGACATGAAAAAGCCGCCCTGTGGAAAAGCACGCAGCTTTTCACAGAACGGCCCTTATCACCCTGTCATAATGTCAAAATACCTCTGCTCGTATGCGTTCTGCAATCTTTTATCATTGTATTTCATAAAGAAATGTTTGTCAAGAAGATTGTCGGCGCTCTGCCAAGCAACCTCTGCCAAAGATCCACTATATATCCCTATGGTATCCGCTTTGCTACAATAACAAAGCGCCCATTTTTCACATGGTAGGAACATGTCGAAAGCATTAACAGAGCGTCTCCATATACCGCATCCACGCCAGTATCATACAAAGAAATATCCTTGATATTTTGATAAAATTCCAAGAAATCCTCTTCCTCCATCTCCCCATAATATTGATAATATTTAAACACGTCTTCACTGTCTTCATACACCTGGGAGCGGAACACCGCAATGATTTCATAGGTAAACTGCTCATACAAGGTATCAAAACGAATATACGGGTGTTCCTCATAGTATTCCTGTTTCTCATACTTTTTCAGGGAGCCAAACATACTGCCATCCTTCATATGATGGCCGTAAATCAAGATATTAATGCTTTCACCATCTAACGGACAACCCGCCTTTATAAACAACTCCCCATATTTACTTTCTCTTTTATCAAAGTCATGGTGAAGGTAAAAATCATTGTCGCCACATTGCATAACCGGATAGTCGATTACCGTGTCTTCAATTGCCAGCCACCCCGCCAGGTCATTATTCTGATTGAATAGCTCCTGATAGATCGGCAGAATTTCCGGTTCTGTTTCAGTTTCCTCCTGTATCAGCTCTTCGTCCACAGCAGAAAACACCTCTGCGGATAAAGTCTCTTCTGATCCTGTCTCACCTTCTAAAAACAAATCCTCTTTCACAGATGACAGGGATTCCTCCATAGAACCCCTGTCATCTTCATGAACAAAAATATTTTCCACGCCCATCCCGGATTTTTCTTTCTGCTCGGATAGCTTCCTATGCTCTTCCTTGGAAATCCTGCCTTGCAATAGAATAACGATTATTCCCAATGCACAGCACATCCATATAAGGCGAGGCACATATTTCAGATGCTTAGATAAGCTGTGCCAGTTCATTCATCTGCTCCCCGCACTTTTTCCCAATGCTATGATAGTAGGCCAGAATAACCACAATAACCATAACCGCAAGCCAACGCACCAGCATGTTACGGCCTCTCGCCCATTCGACAATCCGGTGAACAAGCATATTTTTCTGTGTCTCGCTCATTCCCAATACATTGCGCTTGTTTAAAAACAAATCGGCAAGATAACTCATTCCGCCAATCATCGCAAGGGTAGCCACAGGAATGCTCGCATCGCCTGTCTTAGGCTCTCTGGTTCCCGTCTGCTCCTGAGATGTTTCCGGCAGATTCGTTGATGCCTGTCCTTCCTGATTTTCTACAGAGTCCGTGTCCTTATTGTTTTCCACGGAATCCGTGCCCTCATTGCTCGCTATATCCGATCCTGTGGAAGTTGACGAGTCATCATTCCCCCCTTCATTTCCAGGACCGGATTCATTGTCGCCGTTCTCCCTCTGAACTACGGAAAACTTTGTCCTTGCAGATTTTCCATCCGTATAAAAAGCCGTCAGTTCATGCGTGCCATCTGCTAACGTATTCAGATAACCGGCATTTAAGTTAATAATGGTACTACCCTGCGCTACACTATAATTTGCTTTGTCAACTGTTATGCCATCCACCTGTATGTATGAAAAAAGAGAAAAATCACCATCAACTTTAAATGCCAGATTACCACCCGAACTTTTCTCATAAGCAGCTTCTGCTCCGTCTGTTACAGTATAATAACGTCTATAACCACACACATTACAGTCAACATCTTCACCATCGTCATATATGTGGCTGCCTTCGCTTATTACAACGCCGCAGGCACAGCGTTGGATATGTTTCTCTGAATCAGCATTCCACATTTCTCCGCCAACATGATTATCTGGATTGACAGGAATAGCAATGTCAGTAATAATATTCTGGCAGGCAGAATCGCCATAATATATCCCACTACACTCCGGATCAGAACATGTCCAATACTCCACATTGCCGGATGTCTGACAAGTCGCTGCAACAGCTTCATGATGTTGGATTCTTGTGTGAGCATGGACAAGTTTCGGTATTACCGTATTCTCATTCCGCTTCATGCCGCATACACATTCTTCATGCTTTACTCCGGTTTCACTTTCCGTCGGGGCTTTATCCACAACCCATGTGAAACCATGCGTTGCTTTATCCAGCACCCCGGAACACACCGTGCAGACCTTCCAGTGATTGTTGTCATCCGTCACCCAAGTGTTTCCCGCCGTGTGCCCTGTTGCCTTTATAACTGTTTCCGTGATTTCATTGTTTCCTTCTGCGTCCGTGAACATTTTGCCGCACTGACTACAGACATAATACTCTATATTGCCATCCCTTTCACAGGTTGCCGGTATTGCATCCACTTTACTCAAAACATGCGCACAAATACTTTCATTCCCTATGGCAATTTCGGCAGGGACAACATTTGTATCAAAAAGATTAGTATCATTGTCAAAGCAGGTCTCTACTTTCAGAGTAACGCTTTTGCTTCCCTGTGAAGTATCAGCATTCACCTTACAGGAAAAGGTTAAAAGTGTAAGTTCCGATGTACCTGTATAACCTGTTCTTCCTGCAAAGAACCCCCACTTATAATGATTGGCACTTGTAGGTTTCACAACGTTCATCGCCGCATCCAGCGTGGTTTCAATACCGTCCGGTATAGAAATGCTGTCATCAATAATTGTCATCCCGTCAGGAATTATTAAGTTAAACTCCAGGCCGCCCATATTACTGACCGTTCCGAGGGACACCGTAAAGCTTACTGTGTCTCCCGGATTCAATTCTGTCTTATCGGGAATGATTGACAAAGTAATCTGCTCCGCCGCATAAGTTGTAACCGGCACTACCGAAACCACCATAATAACAGCCAAAAATATAGCAAGTACTCTTTTCATTGTAACATCCTTCCTTTCACTTATATGTTTACCAAAGAGGGAAAATGCCCTCTATATGGTTGTAAAGCACCTTGTTATCTAATACATTGACGCTTCCATCCCCATTCACGTCAGCCACTGCCAGATTGTAACCGTCCAATACAGAAATGCCTTCTATATGGTTATAAAGTACCTTATTGTCCAGCACATTGACGGAGCCATCTCCATTCACGTCACCTAAAAGTCCGCTTTCTATTACTGCATAATAACTAAAATGGCTTGTAACAAAAACAAAATTCCCATTTTCTATTTTATTAGAAACCTCCGTCAAACTTCCATCATCCTGAACCCAATACAATTTACATCTACGCTCATCATACCCCTTCGGAATCGGCATTGTCACCTGAACAGGCTGGTTAGGCTGAGATATTACACCATCCTTTTCCAAATATATATTTCTGACTATATATTTATCCGAAATTTTGTCCAATGACTCTATTATCTGTTCCGATAAATCTATATCATTTGAAAGCACAACAGAATGTAATACATAGTTATCCTGAGATAGTTGTATTGTTCCATTTTCAGCTTTAACAGATACTCCTTCGTCATACAGACAGCCATTTTCATCGTCAAAATAGATAATAAGCGCCTTATTACTATGAGGTGTACACATATCTATATAAAATGCCGAATAATCCAAGAACTCATTTATCGTAAATATACCATCCAGTACAATTCCAGGCAGAGCCATTGCTTCTTTCAGCGAACTCTCCGCAATACTAACGCCAATGTCCTTAGCACTTGATAAAATAAATTCATCTAAATTAATCTCGCAATCCACCAAAATGGATTTTCCGTCATCAATAAAAGATGCCAAGTCACTTTTTATACCGTCCTCTAATATTTTCTTCATGCCCTTTTCACCTATTTTTTGAGCGAATTTTTCTCCCAGTTTGTTAATTCTTTCCATCGTATTGCCACCTAAAGAATCACCTACGGTATTCATGAATCCTGATACTAAATCATCAGCCGTTTTTTTTGAAAGTTCTTCAATTTTTTCACCATCAAAATTTGCCACATCCCCAAACATTAATATGGATGTCACTATAAAATCAACACCATTATATATCGCACAGGTATGAGAATACGTTGGATTATTTGTAATTTCTATTCGTCCTCCTAAAGGAACTGTCACATCAATAGATGTTTCTTTTGAATAGGAATACTGTTTATAAGTCAAAATATTTCCCGTTTTAACATCGTCAACTAATCTGCATAAACTGATGAGAGTATCCTTGATACTTGTCACATATTTACCAGAAAATCTTTCAATCAATTTACTCCTAATTAGATTCCCCTCTGCATCATACACATCCACAGACCCACAGGCACTTGTAGTATTATAAACTTTGAACGACACAGCAAGACCTGACTCGCTTTCTGAACCACCCCTTCCGCCCATTCCTGATCCACTGTTTTCCTTTATAGTAAATTTATCAATATACATCCCATCTATGTAGCCATTACATTCATTTTCCCGATCATAATATTTGGGCATGGCTTCCGCATTATAAGTATAAACCCCTGAATTAACATGTGCCGAAGTACTAAATACCGCTCCTGAAAAACCATCAGTAATGGTTATAACAGCTTTGCCTTCACTGATACCCATTATATCAAAAAAAGTTGTATTCTTCTCAGTTCGGACATTTTCTATTGAAATAATATCGTTATTTGAAGAAACGATTGTAAATTGAAAGCCTTCTTCCACTACAGTTCCATTTTTTTCAAGCCTGACAGCAGCTCCAATACTTCCCCCTTCCCTTATTATCATTGTTGGAATATAAGAATACAATTGAATGTTGTATGCCACCTCTTCTCCATCATCATGCGTTGGAATATCCTTAAAATAAACTGCAGGCCGCACCCCCAAATGCGAGGCGAAGATAACATCATCATCATAATTATAATATGGTATATATCCGCCGTATTTATTATGTACATAATAAATACTATAGCCTGGTGAAGCCGCTGTTCTCAGCATCCAATTTTGCGTGACACCCTCTTTAATCGCAATCCCCTGTGCGCAGGCATATTCCGTATATTTGGCTTGATTCCATGCGCTGCTCATATAGCTCTCTACTTGGCCCTTAGAAAGCAAAAATACTTTATCATTCGTTGTCTCAGAACTGAAGGTAGGGTCAGGCGCACTATTATCTATAGCATTTTCAAGCAAATTATTCTTTTGTTCTTCCGTAAATGCTGTATCCATAAAATCTTCTAATAGCCATTTACGAATATCAGAATACACATAATTGTTTGCGTAATAACCATTAACAGCGGAGCTTGTATGGTTGTACTCGTATGCGTCAATAGCCAGCTCGCTGACAGCCAATCCTGAAGCAGGATCAAGAATCTTCCAGCTCAAATCCTCATATTTAAACCAGTAAACAGTATTCTCGTTATACCCATTTCTGTTCTGATATTTACGAAACTTCTTAATTTCCATGGCCCGATATTTACTCCCCTCAAAGCAAACATCTTTGTAACAGGTTTCTCCGACTCCATCCGGAAATTTACAGGAAACCCATTCTCCTTCACATGCGTTTAGTTTTTGTACCATCGTTTCATCATTAATTAATGTTTGTGGGTACGAACCATAGGTAACTATATCTCCCTTTTTATATACAGTAGAAGATTCTTCCAATAATGATACCTCGCCTCCAGATTCTTCCGCTGCAACAGTAAAAGGGATTAACCATATTGTTAGAGAGAATGCCAGTACCATACACATAAAGCGTTTTGCCATTTTTATTCCTCCCAAATACCTGTACACTTACCAAAGAAGAGAAATGCCCTCTATATGGTTGTAAAGCACCTTGTTATCTAATACGTTGACGCTTCCATCTCCATTCACGTCAGCCACTGCCAGATTGTAACCGTTCAACACAGAAACGCCTTCTATATGGTTATAAAGCACCTTATTGTCCAGCACATTGACGGAACCATCTCCGTTAATGTCTCCTATCAGGCACATCTCCACATTCTGTGTCAAATCCTTATTGATAACCTCTAACGGATATTGCCGCGTCACATGGTTGGTTTTGACGACTTCCAGAGTATAAGTTCCCGGCGTTATGTCGTCAAAGGTATATGTACCGCTTGCTGTTTCCTGTCTTGCAGCCTCATTGGTGCCCTTAAGCAGCCGGACTGTTATACTGTCGCCAGTATCTCCAAAACTGCAAATGCTTCCGGATATACCAAAGGTTTGTTCTCCGGGATTTACCCTGTAACTAGCGGTTACCTCACCGGAATAAAGCCCCGTCCCTACAACCTTCAAGCTATACTCGCCTTCCTGTGTCACTCCGTATTCGCCCTCCACATAAAAGTCCTCTCCCGGAACAAGGGCTGTTCCTTGATAAGTGACTGCAATCGTAGCATATTGCACTTTGCCGTTGCAGGTCAGGTCAGAAACGTATACCTCCGCGCCAGACAAATCCGCAAGGTACATGGGCACGGCAAAAATTTCCGCATCAGCATACTCTTCTTTTTCGGTAAAGGCTACGCTTAGGTTCCCGTTTTCATCAGAGAGTGCCTGGCCTATGTAGAGGAGATTGTGTGAGGCAAAGGGAGTGTCTGCGCTGCTGTTTATCATGATATAATAATTGTAAACTTCGTTTGACAGCAAATTGGAAAAGTTAATACCGTTCCAATTCTTCGATGTGTCCGAACATTCATTATAATCAGCTATCAACTGCATAGCGGCAATATCATCATGTCCCTCAATATAATTTGAAATAGTTATCCTTATAGGGACATTACTATCATCAGTTATGCCATTTCCTAATTGACCGTAATCATTCCCTCCCCACAAATATAAATCTCTTTCCTCTGTTATGGCTGGACTATACCAATTTCCAAGGCTTACCAATTCAGCCATTTCATAATTAATGCTTTCATCCCACTCACAAATAAACCCTGTCCCAGATAGTCCAAAAAATTCCGTATTTCCACCACTAGAACGCGAATCATTCCATTTTCCTGTAGGCGTAGAATTATACCATTTTCCAAATATTTGCACCACACTCTCAGTGCCAGAGAAATCATTATTAGGTTCACCAACTGCCCAATTATTGTATGAGAAGTTTTCTCCAGTTACCCAAGACCACCTATTTTCATTTGTTTTTTGTAAGCCAATCCAATACAGATTTTTAGAGCCTGTAGATTCTAAACAAGAAATTATGAAATCTTGTTCTTCCTGTGATGTAATTGTCAATAAATGACCACCTATCTGCTCACAATATTCTTTTGCATCCTTCCAATTAAGCGAATCTTGATATAATTTATAATAATGGCCATTATATTCTACTGCATCAGTCTTTTCCCCACTCTCTCCATCCTTCCTCGTCATCCATTCCGTCAAATTTATCCCCTTATCCTTCACTTCCACCGTCAAAGTATAAGACTTAAATCCTTTCTTTGAGAAGGTAAAGGTATACCCACCCGCCGGGAGCCAAAGCTCTGTCTGCCCTTTTTCATCTGTTACATATACCTCACCACCATTACGGCCTCCCATCGAGCTTATCTTTCTGATTTCCACCCCATTTACCGGTCTGAAAAGATCAAGGGGATTTACAACCGCAATCTTCACTCGATATAGATAATAAGGACAGGTAGTCAGCCCAAATTCGTCCTTATCCAGCGAATAATAAAAATCCAGTATCTTGAATTCCTTGTCCAACAGTGTCAACTCAAAATTCCATTTATTCACAAGCTTCAGCTTCGCTGTTATGCTAAACTTTCCGTTTACTTCTCCGGCAATACAGGCAATACAGGTATGCTGCTTATCGTTCTCATCCTTTAGGGGGTCTTTCATGGATGCAGACACTTCCGCCCCGACACGCCCTTCCAGGCCGGCGGAAGCCACTTTGTCTGATAATATTTTCACCCTCGGTTCCAAAGACAATCCCACAAAAATACTTCCCTCAACCTTGAGGGAGGGTTTAAATTTAGGCACCGTGTTCAGGCTTGTAATGCCCTTCCCCACTTCCGCTCGAAATCCGATACAGCCGCTTAAGGTTCCTGACAGACTGATCGTTGCCTTTGCGTCAATGATAATAGAAGGATTTAGCTCCACAATAATTCCCGTAAACATGAATCCCACTGTCATTAGCGGGATTTCCGCTTTTGCCTGTCCCGTAATATCTAAAGAAAGCTTGGAGGAATAGTCCAGTTTAAGCTCTACATACTGTGTACTCAGGGTAAAATATACCTTTGCGGAAAAAGTTACTTTAACCTCCAATCCGCCGGAAACCTTGACCTTAAGGTCTTCTATACTGCCAAACTCCTTATTCAGCTTAAGCTTAAAGGCTTCGCTTTTGCTGCCCTCAATATCTGCATAGGTCTGCGGCGCGTCCTCCTCCACATAGTCCACCAGCCCCTCATAGGTCACGCCCTCCGCGCAGGTGGAATCATCCACCAGGGCATCTCCGCTTCCTGCCCACGCGTCAATTTTGACATAGTCAAAGACCTCCTCCATGGACGTTTCCGCGCCCGCGATGGTTGCGGTGGTGCCGTCAATGCTTATGGAATCTACCTTTATGATAAGTACTTCATCCTCTGAATAACGATAGGAGAAAATATCCCCCGGCTGCAGGGATGTAATGCTGCTGTCCGCATTTTCAATTACATACCTGTTATTTTCATTG
Organism: uncultured Acetatifactor sp.; assembly: GCA_964486095.1. GTDB lineage: Bacteria > Bacillota > Clostridia > Lachnospirales > Lachnospiraceae > Acetatifactor. Next base: position 14,074 of record CAZAMX010000007.1, read on the forward strand.
TCAATTGACGCAATATTGTTATACCCGTTATTTTCCGAAATCAGAATGGTATCTTCCCCGAAAACCGCGAAGTTGTTAGTGACATCCTCATCCAGATTCAGCACCCTGTCAGCATCAAAGTCCGCCGTAGTCTTGGCAAGAAATTCCTGCATCTCCTGTGTATACAGCGGTGATTCATACATTGTACATAAGGGACGGTAAGTGGCGCTATCCACAAGAAATCCCCGGACATAAAAATACGCAGGCATCTCCTCCGTCTCGATTTCCACCAAGGCGGTCTTCTCTTCCGCAGACACCTCCGCACTCCCCAGGGCAAGCATTTCCGTTCCCGCCTCATCGTAGATTCCCACCACAAGAGTTGCCCGACCCAGGCTTTCAAAAAATACCTTCGCGATGTTATCTTCCATTTCTATAGAAAATACATTGTAGCCATTGTTTTCCTGCTGACTGCTGATTTCCTCTGAAAATTCATTCGCCAGCATGTTTCCAAAGGAAGATTGAGCGCCTACTGAAATTTCATTATTAAAATTTGTCTCAATATCTCCCCCGCTTACGGTATCACCTCCACTTACGGTATCTCCCCCGCTTACCGTTGCCTGAAAATTATCGATTTCACCATCTGATTCTGTTGCAAAAACAGTCTTATTTGCTCCGAAATTCACCATGAGCAGAGTAAAGACCAATAATAATGCAACTTGTTTTTTCATACTTTTCTTCATAATATGCCTCCCACATTTTCCCCGAACCTTTAAAGCAACTGAGCGAGTATTTATATACTAACCTGAATCAGGTTAAATGTCAATAATCTGAAACAGGTTAGCCTATACTGTTTACAGAGGTGATCTTATGTATCCAAGGATTCGGAATCTACGAGAAGACAAGGACATTTCCCAAACTAAATTAGCCCATATTCTTGGCATGTCACAAACCGGTTACTCCAAGTACGAGACTGGTGAAAATGATGTGCCTACTTCCATTTTGATCAAATTGGCCCGTTATCATGAGACAAGCGTTGACTATATTCTGGGGTTGACCGATCAGAAGAAACCTTATCCCAGGTAACTGCCAATTGATTCCAATTCATAAAAGCTGTAACTGTATCCGCATAATCCTCCATCTCTTTGAGAATAAACTCTCTATGGCCATCATCATGTTTATTCATATTCAGAACAGCACGAACTTTACAGTCAGACCCTTCTGGCAACATCAAACTGGATAAGGAATAGTCCACAGAACACAAGCATTTTTTGAACCTATTGTGTTCGTTTCATTGACTTTTTGCACCTTTTTGCATATACTATAGAAAAGATGTAAAGGAGGCACGACTATGGCACAGGCAACTTTTAGCATCCGTATGGATGAAGTACTAAAAAAACAGTTTGATGGATTATGTCAGGAATTCGGCATGAACGCTTCTACTGCGATCAATGTATTTGCAAGAGCTGTTGTAAGACAGCGCAGGATTCCGTTTGAGATTTCCGCACCGGAAGCGGACATCACCAGAGAAGGTGCAATGCAGGCATTTCAGGCTTTAAGAACACAAGCCAGGGAGAACGGCGTTGCAGATATGTGCTTAGACGAAATCAATAGGGAAATTGAACTTACCAGAATGGAGACAGAACCATGATCTGTTACGCGGTAATTGATACCAATGTACTCGTTTCGGCATTACTCTCCAGTAAAGATGATACCGCTACTGTTCAAGTCCTGACAAAGATGATAGGCGGCGAGATCATTCCGGTATACAGCAATGTCATCGTAAAAGAATATCGGGAAGTCCTCTCCCGCAAAAAATTCGGCTTCTCCGATGAGATGATTGAATATTTGCTTTCGGCTGTTGAAAAATATGGTATTCTTGTTGACCCATCTCCCTCCGGAATAACCCTCCCTGATAGGAAAGATGTACCTTTCTACGAAGTTGCACTCGAAAAGCGGGCTGATGACGCTTATCTCGTAACCGGAAATATTAAGCATTTTCCCCAAGAGCCGTACATTGTAACTCCCAGAGAACTCCTTGATATATTAAACAACAGCTAATAAAAATGATAGGATAGGAAGCAAAACCGGCTTCCTATCATCGGAGAGCCAACGCCCCCAATGTTTATACGGGGTGTCGGCTCTCCGCCAGATCCGCCAGGGTAATATTGTCGATCACATTGTTCACCGCCTCATACAGCTTCTTCCAAACCTCAAGCGGCTCACAGGAATCGCACCGCTCACATTCAGGCGCTCCCTCCTCCAGGCAGGCTACGGGCGCCATGTCCCCCTCCGTCAGCCGCAAAATCATACCCACCGTATATTCTTTGGGATCTCTGGCTATGCGGTATCCGCCCTGGGCCCCTCTGACACTTTTCACATATCCCGCTTTGTTTAACACCGCCATGATCTGTTCCAGATACTTCTCGGATATGCCCTGCCTTCCGGCAATGTCCTTCACCCGGATACATTCCCCCGTATTATTCTGCGCCAGGTCCAGCATGACCCGCACCGCATATCTGCCCTTCGTAGAGATTTTCATATTTTCTTCCCGCCTGCCTATTTATAAGGTACAACCCCGCCGTTATATGTGCTGTTGATATATTCTCTGATCTCGTCGGACTTCAGCACTTCCACCAGCGCCTTAATCTTTGCGGAATTTTCATTTCCTTCCTTAACTGCAATCACGTTCACATAAGTGGTTGTCGCATCGGAATCCTCGCTCTCATACAGCAGCGCGTTTTCCGATACTGTGTATCCCGCTTCCATCGCATAATTACCGTTCATAATACCGAAGGTAACGTCTTGAAGGGTTCTGGGGATCTGGGCCGCCTCAAGCTCCACGATCTCAATGTTATAAGGATTTTCCACAATATCCAGCTTGGTGGCGGTAAGTCCCGCACCCTCCTTTAAGGTCAGATAACCGTTATCCTGCAATAACAGCAGTGCCCTTGCCTCGTTGGTGGTATCATTGGGAACCGCAATGGAAGCACCCTCCATATCTGCCAGATCGGAGGACTTTCCGGGATACAGTCCAAATGGCTCATAATGAATGCTGCCTGCATTTACCAGATGAGTACCCTGCTCCTTATTGAACTGCTCCATATAAGGCTCATGCTGGAAATAGTTGGCATCAAATTCGCCCGACTCCACTATGTTATTGGGCTGCACATAATCCGAAAACACCTTGATCTCCAATGTGTATCCCTTTGCCTCCAGCAAAGGCTTTGCCTGCTCCAAAATCTCGGCGTGAGGCGTAGCGCTTGCGGCCACGGTTATGGTCTTATCGTCGCTTCCTCCGCCGCAGCCCGTAAGCAGTGCTGCTGCCAGAACCGCCACACTCAAAAGTGAAACTGCTTTCTTTTTCATAATACTTCCTCCTCGTTTTCGTAATCTATACTTTTCGGCGTTCGCCGCTAAAGTATCGCCCTTAAATGCGCCTTTTTGTCATACAGTCACGGCTTCCCGTTTTTCAGCCTTACCTTGTCCTTCTGTCCAGTTTTTTGGACAGCTTTGTACCCGCGTACTGCATAACCTGTACCAGCAGCACCAGCAGAATCACCGTCACCCACATAATATCCCCCTGATAACGGTAATAGCCGTACTGAATCGCAATATCCCCCAGGCCTCCGCCGCCCACGGCGCCTGCCATGGCCGAATAACCCAGCACCGTGCTCAGCACAATGGTAGCTCCCACCACCAGGGATGTTCTGGCTTCCCCAAGCATCACCTTAACAATGATCGTGTACAGGCCGGCTCCCATACTCTGGGCCGCCTCAATCACACCCTTGTCCACCTCCAGCAGTGAGGATTCCACCATTCTGGCAATGAAGGGCGCCGCGGCCAGCACCAGAGGAACAATGGTAGCAGTGGGGCCGTATGCCTTGCCCACGATGGCCCGGGTAAAGGGAATCACCAAAATCAATAAGATTAAAAACGGCACGCTTCTCACCACATTGACCACAATATCCAGAATTTTATACACCACCCTGTTGGGCTTCAGCCCGCCTTTGGCCGTAACCACCAGGATAATTCCCATGGGCAGGCCCAAACAATAGGCTGCAAAAGTTGACACCAGCGTCATATACAGCGTGATCAGCGTATTTTCTGCCAGCATCAATAGCATTGCTTTATCCCACATAGGAATCCACCTCCTCTACCGTTAGCCTTCTCTCCTGCAGATAATGGATCATTCTGGCCCCAATAGCCTCATCCTCCGGCAGCTGCAGGATCATCTGCCCGTGAGCGATCCCGCCGATGTCCTTCGTGTCCGCCAGCAGGATATTCACCGGTGTCTTACACTCCAGCACCATATTGGCGATAACCGGTTCAAAAGAAGAATTTTCCTTAAAGACAATGCGTATACACCGTTTTCCCCGCATTTCTCCCGCTTGGGGGTTCACCATGAACACCAGCTTCTTCGCGGCGGCCGTTTGGGGAGAAGTAAACACCTCTTCCACCGTACCATGCTCCGCCAGCTCACCGTTGTCGATGATTGCCACATGAGAACAGATTTCCTGTACCACGCTCATTTCATGAGTAATGATGACAATCGTGATCCCGAAATCCCGATTGATCTTCTGCAGCAGCTGTAAGATGGACTTTGTGGTGGTGGGATCCAGGGCGCTGGTAGCCTCGTCACAGAGCAGAATCTTGGGATTGTTTGCCAATGCCCTGGCAATGGCTACGCGCTGCTTCTGCCCGCCGGAAAGCTGAGCGGGATAGCTCTTTGCCTTCTCTGACAGGCCTACAATCTCAAGCAGCTCCATGGCCCGCTTCCGGGCCTCCGCCTTCTTTACTCCCACAATCTCCATGGGAAACCTCACATTGTCCAGCACGCTTCGCTGCATCAACAGGTTAAAATGCTGGAAAATCATGGCGATCTCCGTCCTGGTCTGCCGAAGCTCCTTTTCGGACATTTCCGAAAGATCCCTGCCCTCGATGAAAACAGTGCCCGTAGTGGGCCGCTCCAAAAAATTCAGACAGCGCACCAAGGTGGACTTTCCTGCTCCGCTCATGCCGATAATGCCGCAGATGTCTCCCCGCTCTATATCCAGTGTGATCCCCTTTAAGGCCTCCACACTGCCGTCCTTGCCCGCAAAGGTTTTCGTAACATTTTGTATTTGTATAATGGATTCCATGACAACTGCTCCTACTCATGAAACATGGGCGTGGAAAGATACCGGTCTCCGGAATCCGGAAGCAGCACCACCACCGTTTTCCCCTTATTTTCGGCTCGTTTTGCAATCTGTGCCGCTGCGTAAAGCGCTGCTCCCGAGGTAATTCCCACCAGGAGCCCTTCGTTTTTCGCCATCAGCCTTCCTGCCTGAAATGCTTCTTCCGTAGTCACGGTAAACACCTCATCATAGACCTTCGTATTTAAAACGGAAGGAACAAAGCCGGCCCCTATGCCCTGAAGCGCATGAGGTCCCGGCTTTCCGCCGGAAAGTACGGGAGAATCCGCCGGCTCCACTGCAATCACCTGAATCTTGGGATTTTTGGACTTTAAATAGGTGCCGATGCCTGTGATCGTCCCCCCTGTTCCCACACCGGCCACAAAAATATCCACTCTGCCCTCCGTATCCTCCCAGATTTCAGGACCCGTCGTGGCAGCATGGGCCGCCGGATTTGCCGGATTGTCAAACTGGCCTAGGATAACCGCTCCGGGAATTTCCTTTTGCAGCTCTTCCGCCTTTTCAATCGCGCCCTTCATGCCTTTTGCGCCCTCCGTCAGCACCAGCTCGGCGCCGTATGCCTTTAGGAGCGCCCTTCTCTCCTGGCTCATAGTCTCCGGCAGGGTCAGAATCACCCGGTAACCCCTTGCTGCCGCTACGCTGGCCAGGCCGATGCCGGTATTGCCCGAGGTAGGTTCAATAATGACGCCCCCCTGCTTCAGCATTCCTTTTTTCTCTGCATCCCGGATCATGGAAAGAGCCACTCTGTCCTTGATGCTCCCGGCCGGGTTAAACAATTCCACCTTTGCCAGCAGCACGGCCCCTGTCACATCCTCGCTCTCCGCAAAATGATTTATCCGCACCAGAGGCGTATGCCCAATCAGTTCCTCAATACTCTCATAAATTTTTCCCATGCCTTGCCCCCCCTAAAAAGCTTGCCGTTTTAAATCCTATTATTCCGCTAGGATTATTATGAATTGCATAATATACCCACACCTCCCGTTTGTCAAGGTAATTTTGCATTTGCGCAGGCGGCAAAATAATCCGGGCTGTTGCAATTTGCCTGCAAAAAGTGTTATAGTGTACCATATCGGAAGGAAAGGAGGTCCCGGCCATGGAGCAAAACATTTACCGGGTTCCCTGCATTTATCATAAAATCAAACATGACAGTGGTGTCAGACCGCTTATCGTCTCCGTCCCCGGCTCTAAGAGCATCACAAACCGGGCTCTGCTTTTAGCTACCCTTGCCCAGGGAGAATCCATACTTCGGGATGTACTTTTCTCCGATGATTCCAGGCATTTTTTAAAGTGCCTTCAGGCTTTGGGCTTTGAGACTGCAGTAGACGAAAGGAACAGAACTGTCACCGTAAAGGGAACCGGCGGAAACATCCCTTTCAAGGAAGCATCCCTGTATGTGGGGAGCGCCGGCACAGCCGCCCGCTTTCTCACAGCCTATCTGGGGCTGTCAGAGGGCACTTACCACATGGACGCCTCGACACAGATGAGAAAACGCCCCATGACTCCCCTGCTGGATTCCCTGCAGGAATTGGGCTGTGAAGTCGTCTATGAAGGCGAAAAGGGCCATTTCCCCTTCACGCTTAAAGGTCATGGCTTTCACAGGGACCAAATCACCGTAAATATTGAAAAAAGCAGCCAGTTCTTAAGCGGCCTGCTGATTGCTGCCTGCCTCTCAAAGGAAGACTTTACCGTCATGACAGAGGGCCTGCATGGCAGAGCATACATAGAGATGACCGTAAAAATGATGCAGCAGTTCGGCGTGCAGGCTAAGCCGCTGTACTACTGTACCGGAGAAGGCGGAACCCCTCAATGTGCAGACTGCGTCAACCGCGCTCTTCCCTACGCTTATCAAATCGGTGCCGGCCAGCATTACCGCGCTCTGGACTACCGGGTACAGCCGGACGTTTCCGCCGCATGCTATTTCTATGCCATGAGCCCCCTGTTAAATGTTCCGGTACAGGTCCGGCATGTTCATGCAGGTCCGGATTTTCTGCAGGGCGACACGGCTTTCCTGCACCTGCTGGAAAAAATGGGCTGTAAGCTGGAGGCTGATCCCGAGGGCGATCTGCTGCTGCCGCCGGAGAGCGGTATTTACCACGGCGTCAACGCGGACCTGTCCGCTTTTTCGGACCAGGCCATCACCCTGGCCGCTTTGGCTCCCTTTGCCGACAGCCCCACCACCATAAAGGGTATCGGACATATTCGCTGTCAGGAAAGCGACCGCATAACAGCCATCGTCACCGAGCTTCATAAAATGGGTATCCGCTGTCAGGAAAGTAAAGACAGCATGATTATTTATCCGGGAACACCTTCCTCCGCCGCAGTAGAAACCTACGACGATCACCGCATGGCCATGGGCTTTTCCCTGATCGGACTCCGCAGCGAGGGAATCTGCATTCAGAATCCGGGCTGCTGCCGGAAAACCTTTGAAGATTATTTCGAAGTACTGGACAGTGCCATAGCGGATATGATACAATGAGGGTCCAGTGTGAAAAATAAATTTTTACGGAAAGGCAGGCTATTGACCTGAGCAAAAAAAGAGCAGTGGTCTCTCTGGGGCATAACGCTCTGGGATATACTACGGAGGCACAATGGGACGCGGTAAAGGTAACCGCCCGGGCACTGGCTGATCTTGTGGAGGCCGATTACCAGTTGACCATCACCCACAGCAACGGTCCCCAGGTCAGCATGATCCATAAGGCCATGACGGAACTGCGCCGCATCTATATTGATTATACCCCCGTGCCCATGTGTGTCTGTTCCGCCATGAGTCAGGGCTACGTGGGTTATGATATTCAGAATGCACTGCGTTCGGAGCTTTTGGGGCGGGGCATCGCCAAGCCGGTCAGCACTATTTTGACGCAGGTCACCGTGGATCCTTACGACGAGGCCTTCTATGAACCCACAAAGGTGATCGGCAGATATATGTCCGCTGAGGATGCGGAAACGGAAATCAAGAAGGGCAACTATGTAAAAGAAGATCCGGGCAGGGGATTCCGCAGGGTCGTTGCCGCTCCCAAGCCTATTGATATTGTGGAGATCGAAGCCATCCGCACCCTGGCAGACGCGGATCAGGTGGTCATTGCCTGCGGCGGCGGCGGTATTCCTGTCATCGAGCAGCAGCATAATTTAAAGGGTGCTTCCGCCGTCATCGAAAAGGATGCCATCGCCTCCAGGCTGGCAGTGGAGCTGTCCTGCGACGAGCTGATTATCCTTACGGACGTGCCTTTCGTATACCGGGATTTCGGCAGTGACAGTCAGACCCCGCTCTCTTCCATAACCGTCTCCCAGGCAAAAGAACTGGCAGCCCTGGGACAATTTGAAGCAGGAACCATGCTGCCCAAAATCGAGGCCGCAGTAAATTATCTGGAAGCGGTAAAGAACGGCAGAGTCCTGATCACTTCTCTGGAAAAGGTACGGGAAGCCGTAAAGGGGAAATCCGGCACCGTCATTACGGAGGGGTGATCCCCCTCTAGCGTGCCAGCCCAAGGGCTGTCAGCAGGGCGCCGATGATAATGCAGAAGTCCGAGAGATTAAACACAATATTC
>CAZAMX010000007.1:22799-23947 GCA_964486095.1 uncultured Acetatifactor sp.
TAGGTGTTGCTGAATGCGCCTCCCAGCAGCATCGACAGGCCCGTCCGAAGCAGGTTGCTGCCCCGGCGGCCAAGACTGATAAAAAACACCACTGTCAGCACAACCGTCAATACTACCGAAACCGCAGCCACCACTGGCTGCCTTTTTTCTCCCGCATTGAGAACCATCCCTCGATTGTGATGCCTGCGCAGGAGCAGCCTTCCTCCCAGCAGCTCCCGTTCATTCTTTCCGCTGCCTTTGACCGGAATATATTTTTCCACCCGATTCTTGATATACAGATCGCCAAAGAAAATAATCAACACAAGTGTCACAAATATAATTGCCGCCATTTGTTCCTTCCTCCATCTGCCTATTCATTGCTGTCCATGCTGCTCCACTCCAAGACACGTTTGTTCAGCCATAGTCTACGCTCACCAGGCACAGGCCCTGCGCCGGTGCCGTCGGCCCTGCCTTCTGTCTGTGGGGATTTTCAAGAGCCGCCTTTATCTGTTCTGCTGTCATACGTCCGCAGCCTGCTTCCAGCAGTGTTCCTACCATGATGCGCACCATGTTCTGCAGAAAACCCGTGCCGTGTACCGTAAACCGGATATATCCTTCGTCCCGTCTGATTTCAATACGGTCTACCCGCCTCACCGTGGATTTTTTCATCCGGGGATTGACACAGAAATTCCGAAAGTCATGTTCTCCTATCAGCACCTCTGCCGCCCGGCGCATCAGCTCCACATCCGGCTTTTCCTCCAGCCTGGCATAATATTTTCTGTCGAAAACAGGCTTCACATCCCCGTCAAAACAGGTATAGCGATATGTTTTGCCCGTGGCATTGTATCTGGCATGAAATCTGGGCGACGCCTCCCGTACCTCCCGCACGGCAATGTCGTCCGGCAGATACCGGTTCAGATAGTCCCTGATTTGTTCCGCCTCCAGCTCCGTCTCCAGCCTTGCGTTAGCCGTCATGCCTTCCGCATGAACGCCGCCGTCTGTGCGCCCTGCGCCAATGACCTCAACTTCCTGCCCGCACAGCCGGGACAGCACATTTTCCAGCTTTCCCTGTATGGTCTCCTGTCCCGGCTGTCTCTGCCAGCCGTAATATCTGGTTCCGTCGTATTCGATCAAAAACCTGTAATTCTTCATAAATCTCTCCGTTTGAC
>CAZAMX010000008.1:0-23840 GCA_964486095.1 uncultured Acetatifactor sp.
TGATCGGCACTACCGTACCAAGCTCCAGCGCGATCTGCCTTCTGATCATGACCACACGGTCCAAAAGGTCTCCGCCCTGATTTACATCGGCCAGCGGGATGATGCCGTAACCAAATTCCAGCTCGATCGGATCAACCTGGAGCAGGCTGTTTACATTCTCCGGCTGTCTGATTTCCTCTGCGGCAGCCTCTTCCTCGTCAACCGCCTGTTCAATGCCTGCTGTTTCCAAATTGCCGGCAATCAGCCTGCCGCCCACGATAAAGAGCATTCCCAGCCCCACAAAGAGAATGGTGTTCAACTCCGTAACAATACCCAAAAAGGCAAGCGTAGCCCCCACCAGATACATGACCTTGGGCACGCCGAAAAGCTGTCTGACGATGGCCGGACCGAAATCCGCTTCCTTGCTTCCCTTTGTCACCAGAATACCTGTGGAAAGAGAGATCAGCAGTGAAGGGATCTGGCTTACCAGACCGTCACCGATGGTCAGGATGCCGTAGGTGTTCAATGCGGTGCCGGCGTCAACTCCACCCCGCAGCACGCCCATGGCAATACCGCCCACCAGGTTGATCACCGTCAGCAGAAGACCGGCTATGGCGTCTCCTTTTACATATTTCACGGCACCGTCCATGGAACCGAAGAAGCTGGACTCCTGCTGGATCTTGTCACGCCGGATCTTCGCTTCCTTATCGTCAATGGCTCCCGTGTTTAAGTCAGCATCAATAGCCATCTGCTTACCGGGCATAGCATCCAGGGTAAACCTTGCAGTTACCTCAGCCACACGCTCGGAACCCTTGTTTATGACCAAAAACTGAATCAGAATCAAAATGATGAAAATGATGGCACCCACAATCAGGTCGCCGCCGCCCACGAACTGTCCAAAGGTCTTTACCACATTTCCGGAATCACCTGTAGTAAGGATCAGCCTGGTGGAAGAAACGTTCAGGGCAATACGGAAAATGGTGGTAAACAGCAGGATCGTGGGAAAATAAGATACATCCAGTACCTCTTCCGTAAACATACACACAAAAAGGATCGTAAAGCCCATGGCAATATTGAGCGCCATGAACACGTCAATCAAGACGGCAGGAAGAGGCACAATGAACATAATAAAAGCGACCAGAATATAAATTGCAACCATTGCATCTGTCTTTGCCATTTTTAAATTCATGTCCTTTTCCTCCCTTCCGTCCTGTTTTTTAACACTTCACAATTCCGGCCATACCGGCTCAGCAGGCATATACAATTTATGAACCTGTGCAGCCGGCACAAACAATTGATGAACCTGGTGCAAGTGCGGAAGAACGCCGGCTTTGCGTTCTTCGGGGAATGACTTAGATTTTCTTTGACAGCGTATTTTGCTGTCTTAGAAAATCTTCATTTCCTTCATACTTTGCCCTTCAAGTGATATACAAATGCCAGCACATCCGCCACCGCTTGATACAGCTCCGGCGGAATCACCTGACCGATGTCTACATTAGCGTAAAGCATACGGGCCAGCGGCTTATTCTCCACAATCTCAATATGGTTCTCTTTTGCAACTTCCTTGATACGAGCCGCCATGTAATCCTCGCCTTTTGCAATGACTACGGGCGCATCCGCCACCTCCGGATCGTACTTGATGGCGACGGCGTAATGAGTGGGGTTGGTGATGACCACATCCGCCTGGGGCAGATCCTGCATCATTCGGCGTCGGGATGCCTCCCGCATCTTCTGCCTGATCTGGCCCTTGATCTGGGGATCTCCTTCCTGCTGCTTATACTCTTCCTTAATCTCCTGCTTGGTCATCTTCATGTCATTTTTGAATTTTACTCTCTGATAAGCAAAATCCGCCAGAGCAATAATCATGTATACTGCGGCAATGCGAATACCCAGATCAATCATGATCTCGGCCGCAAGGCTGATCGCCTGCATCAGCCCCATATCATAAAGATTCAGCAGGAGCATCTCCTTACCCTTTAAGTAATTATAACAGATAAGCACAATCAAGCCAATCTTTGCAAGAGATTTAATCAGCTCCACTACCGAGTTAACGGAAAAAATTTTCTGAAAACCCTTCAGGGGATTCAGCTTACTGAACTTTGGCTGCAGCGGCTTAGCCGTAGGATGCCATTTAACCTGAACAAAATCGCTGACAAAAGCCACCAGAAAGCCGATCAGCAAAAGCGGCGCTATAATAACCAGTGTTTCCATCAGCATCATGGAAAATACCGCTCTGGTGTCTGCCTGAGGCATCCGGCCCTCCCAGTAAGTAGCAATTTCCGGGATTCTGCCATAGGCATTGGGAAAGATCTCCAGCAGCTGAGTTCCGATATGCCCCACAAACAGCTTTAAGCATAAGAACAGCGCCATCAGTCCCAGTCCGTTAGCAATTTCGCGGCTCTTAGCCACCTGTCCTTCCTTGCGGGCGTCCTCCAGTTTTTTCTGGGTGGCCGGCTCTGTCTTCTCGCCGCCCATTCCTTCTTTTGCAAAAAATTGCAGGTTATATCGAATCATTGTAACGCTCCTATAAAGGAATTCATCACACGTTTCATCTCTCGGAAAATAAAGTCGGCGGTCCCCGGCAGCATATTGGCCGTTAAAAAGAATACGCCCAGCCCCACCAAAATTTTAAGCTGCATACCCACCGCAAACATGTTCATCTGAGGCGAGACCTTAGCCAGTACGCCCAAAACGGCATTGAGCAGCAGGATGGTACAGAATATGGGCAGCACAATTCTAAAACCGATTATAATATAATCACCCAAAAACTGCAGCATGGCATCCACCAGCATGTCCCCATGAAATATGGCTCCGTTCACCGGAATCAAGCTAAAGGTATCCGCCAGGGCAGCAAACAGATAGCGATACATCCCGGTGGCGATCATCAAGAGCATCAGCACGTACTGATAAAACACACCGGTGATACTGCTCATCTCGCGGGAGGACGGGTCCAGCAAAGTCACCATGGACAAACCTGTCTCCATATCGGCTATGGCCCCCGCAAAATTCATGATGGACGTACAAATCGACGCTCCCAGACCCACCAGCAGCCCTACCACGGCCTCCTTCATGACAATAACGGCATACTCCAGCACCGTATGATACTCTACGTATTCTGACGGTGTCAGAGACTGATATAACAGCACAGCGGTAAACACGCTGATCCCCACCCGGACCCGCATGGGCGTGTTGCGCATACTGAAAAAGGGAGCCACAAACACAAAGCAGGAGATTCTCGTAAGAATCAGCAGGAAATATTCTAAATCGTAAATGGAAAAGGAAAAATTCACCATATATGCTTCTTCCCGCTATTGGTGCACATAGAAGCTGAAGGTACTCCAAAGCTCCTTCATATATTCCACCATACTGTTCATCATCCAGGGGCCAAACAGGATCAGTGCCACGAAAACGCAGATGATCTTGGGCACAAAGGTCAGCGTCTGCTCCTGAATGGAAGTCACCGTCTGAAAAATACTGATGATCAGACCGATAATCAGGGATACCAGCAAAACGGGCAACGACGTCTTAATGATTAAATAAAGCGCAGTCTGAGCCATATCGGCAATCGCATCAGTTGTCATTTACCCGCCTTCCTTTCTTCGAAAACATTCATGCCTTCCTCAGTAAAATGTCTGTACCAGATTTCCGATCACCAGCCCCCAGCCATCCGCCAAAACAAACAGCAATATCTTAAAGGGCATGGAAATTGTGGTAGGCGGCAGCATCATCATACCCATACTCATCAGTGTGGAGGCCACCACCATATCAATCACTATAAAGGGGATATAAATCATAAACCCAATCCAGAACGCAATTCTCAGCTCACTTAACATAAAGCTGGGCAGCAGCACCGATAAAGGGATGGAAGCATTCTGCCCGTCCCACTCCTGGCCGGCAATATCCATAAACAACTGCACATCCTTCACCTGAGTCTGCGGATACATAAACTCCCTTAAGGGCTGAATTCCCGCCTCAAAGGCCTCTTCCTGGGTGATCTCTCCTGCCTCAAAGGGCTTGATGGCCTGCTCGTTGATCTGCGTTATAGTGGGCTCCATGATAAAAAAGGTAAGAATCAATGCGAGCCCGATCAGTACCTGGTTTGGCGGAGCCGTCTGGGTATTCAGAGCCGCACGGGTAAAATGAAGCACAATGATGATCCTTGTAAAGGAGGTCATCATAATGATAATTGTGGGAGCAATGGCGATCAGCGTCAGCGTCAAAAATATCCTCAGCGCGCCGTTTAGCTCCCCGTTTCCCTCATTCAGGGTAAGCGTAAACATGTTACCCGTATTCAAACTGTTTAAATCCTCCGGCGTATTATTTGTGCCGGGAGGATTCAAAACAGTAGACTGCTCCGAGTCTCCCGTAAGATTTCCCGTAGCCTGTACGACCATGGAATTTTGCATACATAATATGCCTACCGTGACCAGCAGGCATATTACTGTCAATATTTGCTTTACTTTCGGCTTAATCCTCATCATCTGACTGACTATCCTCTGCTTTCGCCGAACCAGCGACATTCTTTTTGGCAGCCTTATCCAGCAGCTCCTTAAAGCCTGCAGACTTAAATAAGCTTCCTTGGGCAGACTTATAAGTTCTCAGCTGTTCCTTCGGAATCTGGCATAGCTGCGTTACCGTGTCCTTACAGACCGCAACCGCCACATATGTCTCGCCGATCCGCAGGATCTGGACATACTTATTGCCTGCTATGCGCGTGGTCTCAATAACTTCCACGTTGACATTTACATTCTGCTGCTTCTGGTAATTGGCGATCCACCTGGTAACCAGCGCCGTAACGCCGAGTACCAGTACGAACACCACCAGTACGGTAATAAACTGGACATAACTGTCTGTTCCTGTCAGAAGGATCGCCATTAACCTACGACCTTCTTCACTGCCTCAAGAACGCGCTCTGCCTGAAAAGGCTTTACGATAAAGTCCTTCGCGCCGGCCTGAATCGATTCGATAACCATGGCCTGCTGACCCATTGCCGAACACATAATAACCTTTGCGCCGGCGTCAATCTTCTTAATCTCCTTTAAGGCGGCAATACCATCCATCTCTGGCATGGTAATATCCATCAGTACAAGGTCAGGTGTAACCTCCTTGAACTTTTCTACCGCTTTCATACCGTTCTCAGCCTCGCCTGCAACATTATAGCCGTTCTTGCTCAGAATGTCCTTTATCATCATTCTCATGAACGCTGCATCATCACAAATCAAAATATTCTTTGCCATTAATACATCCTCCTACTATTTAATAATCTCTGTGACTCTGACGCTAAAGCTTTCTTCAATTACCACAACTTCGCCTCTGGCAACAAACTTACCGTTTACCAATACGTCTATAGGTTCTCCGGCAATCCGATCAAGCTCAATGATCGTGCCAGGTGCAAAATTAAGAATTTCAGATATTGACTTGGACGTTCTGCCAAGCTCCACGGTGACCTCCAAGGGTACATCCATGATCAATCCGATATTTTCCTGTCCCTGAATGGGTCTTCCGTCGCCGCCAAAGCTCTGGAACTGCGCCGGCTGAACATTGACGTTCTGCATTGGCTGCATAGTGCCCATCTGCGGCATCATACCGGGCTGCATCATGCCCGTGGGCTGCATCATACCGGGCTGCATCATGCCGGGCTGCATCATGCCCGTTTGCTGCGGCGCCATACCCATCATGGGCATGCCCATCATCTGCATTCCCTGAGGACTGGTGCCCATGGGAGCCAGTCCCTGCATTCCCATCTGTGGATTCATGCCCATGTTCATGTCCATCTGAGGCGCCATCCCCATTTGCGGATTCATGCTCTGGGAAGGCATTCCCTGGGAACCGGTCCCCATATCTGCGGGAGCACTCGCGGGCGCTGCAGGCTGCGGAGCCGGCGGCGGCGTGGGGCCGGAACTGTCCGCTCCCTGATTATCAATAAACGTGGACACAATTCTGCGGGCAAATTCCACAGGATACAGCTGCATGATCGTACTGTCCACCAGATCGTCAATCTGCATTCTGAACGCGATTTTTATGAAGGTTCCTCCCAGGAACGGCGATATTTCCTCTCCGTTCTTTACCTGGGTCAAATCCAGCAGCGAAGCCTCCGGGGGACTGATGTCAATGGTAGTCTTTAGCATGGTGGAAAGAGATGTGGCGGCAGAGCCCATCATCTGATTCATGGCTTCGGAAATTGCACTTAAGTGCAGCTCCCCCAGCTCTCCGTCGGTATTGGTGCCGTCCCCGCCCATCATCAGGTCCGTGATGACCTTTACATCATGCTCCTTAAGTACCAGAATATTTGTTCCGTCCAGCCCCATGGTATACTTGATCTGAATGAATACACAAGGCTTCTCATAATCGCCAAGCAGCGTACTCCAGGTGGCGGAACTTACAACCGGCGTTGTAATATTTACCTTCCTGTTCACCAGCGAGTATAACGTGGTTGCCGATGAACCCATACTGATATTTGCGACTTCCCCGATGGCATCCTTCTCTATCTCTGTCAGGACCTCCTCCGGCTTCTGTGTATCTCCATTTGCCTCACTGCTGGGAATCTCCGTGACTTCTTCGTTGCTTCCGATGCCTTCCGGCGTCCCCTCATCAGACAGATCCATGCCGTTTAAGAGGGCTTCTATTTCGTCCTGCGACAGCATTCCATCCATTGTCTACTCCTCCTCTTTGATGACTGACGTAATCCTGACTGCGTAGGAATCTTTTTCAGTGCCAGGCAACGCGGTAAACTTTTTGATATTACCTACGTATATATTCATATCTTCATCCACCCTGGAATCAAGGCGAATGCAGTCTCCCACCTGCAATCCCATAAAATCGCTGACGGACACCATTGTCTTGCCAAGTACCGCCCTGATGGGAACATCCACCTTGCGGATGAGTGTTTCAATGTATTCTTCATAATTCTCATCATGGTTCTCCTGCATGGTGGAAAACCAATACTTGGTATTCAGCTTATCCATAACGTCTTCCAAAGTAAAGAACGGAAGACAAATATTCATGAATCCTTCCACATCCCCAATCTTCATGTTCAGCGTCACAATGGCAATCATGTCATTGGGGGCAATCACCTGCGCAAACTGGGGATTGGTCTCCAGTCTCTGCAGAACCGGGTTCACATCAATTACATTCTTCCACGGGTCTCGTAAAAGCTGGGTAAACATAATCAATATCTTTTGTATGATCGTCAGCTCAATCTCCGAGAAATCCCTGCTTTTTTCCAGCGGAATCCCGCTTCCCCCCAGCATACGGTCCAGCATCGCATATCCTAAATTGGTAGCCAGATCCACAATGATCTGTCCGTTCAGGGGTGCAAAATTTATGATCCCCAAAATAACGGGGTTTGACAACGCGTTGGTAAATTCGTTAAAAGTAACCGTCTCCGAGCTTGCCACGGAAACCTGCACATTTTTCCTTAAGTACACCGGAAGATTTGTGGAAATCAGCCGGCTGTAATGCTCAAATATAATCTCAAGAGTCCTCAGGTGTTCCTTGGAGAACTTCGTCGGGCGCCTGAAGTCATAATCCTTTACCTGTTTTTCTTCGCTCTCCTGCATCTGGTCAACATCGAGTTCCCCCGCAGACAAAGCCGCCAGCAGATTATCTATTTCGCTTTGGGACAGTACCTCGCCCACGCATGTTCACCTCCTGTCAATGCCTCAAATCTCCGTCCAAGATCACCCGAATTTTATACCGTTAAGACCAATCTTAAAGATAAAGTTGGAGTCAAACAGCTTCTGTATCTCTGCAAGGATCTCGTCGCGGATGCTGTCAAGATCCTCCTGGCATTCTTCCAGTGTATGCTCACGAACCACTCCTGTAATCACATCCTGGATCATGGTGGCTCTGGTAGCCATCTTTTCCGCGCCGCCATAAGCCTTGTAATCCTCATGCTTCATATTCTGATAAATCGAAGGCGTGAACATAATGTATGGCTGCTTTGAGCTGACCTCTGTGGTCCCGTCCTCATTGACTATGGTGGAACGCTTTAAGGGTATCATCATTTCCGTCATATCATAGGTCTCCGTCTCGGATAAGGGGACCTCCGCCAAAGGTATCCCCCCCGGATTATACAGCTCCAGGTTCAAGACCGTCGCTATGCTGGTAACCAGCTCTCCCGTCTTCTTGTTGGTTCCGGTGACGCTGATCATCATGACCGCAGTCAGAGCAATGTTTACGATCAGCAGTACAAGGATAAGTATACTAAGCAAATTCTTCTTCATAATATTTACGTCCTCTTGTCTATTTTCATTCTTTTAGAATCTGATGTCGGTTTTTACGCTTCAGTTCTGGGACGGGCTGTAGATCCTGATCTCAACCCTGCGGTTTAAGCTTCTGCCCTCGGGAGTGGAATTATCCGCAACAGGCTCTCTCTCCCCCATACCGGAATGCTTTATATTCGCAGGATCCAGCAAAGAATGCTCCTGCAGGTAATAAAACACGGAAAGGGCTCTGGCGTTACTCAGCTCCTCATTGTCGGCATATCTTGCTCCTGACTGAGGAACATTATCCGTATGACCCATAATCTCTATGGTTCCCGTACTGTAGCGCTCCAGAATCACGCTGACCTTCTCCAGCACCCGCGCCGCCTCATCCTTCAGCTGTGCGCTTCCGGAATCAAAGAGTAATGCGCCGTTCATGGAAAGCTGTACATACTGCGCCGTAAAACTGACATCCACTTCGTCGCCGATACGATTTTCCTGAAGAATCTCGTCAATTTCCTCCGAGAACTCTTCATTTTGCTGAAGCTGCTGCTGTTCAAGATACTGTTCCAGAGATTCCTGTGCCTCGGGGGACAGTTCAAATTCCTGAAAATCATCCCCGTCCGTCTCGCTGTCCGCGGTCTTGCCCGTACTGTTAATATATTGGTCCAGTTCGTTTAGCTGGCTGACGCCGTTACTGATGAGAATGCCGTCGCCGATGGCCGTGGCCCCTCCGTTAAAAATACTGAAGGTATTGTTCATCGCCTCTACAAACTGATTTAACTTCTCCTGTTCCGGCGTAGACATTGCAAACAGCATGACAAAAAAGCAAAGCAGCAGATTCATCAGGTCGCTGAAGGTTGACATCCACGCCGGTGACCCTGGCGGCGGAGCATCCTCTTTGCGCTTTGCCATTACTCTTCACCTCCCGTAGTCTCTTCAGAACTGGTCCTGTCTGCAGGAGCCAGGAAGGATTTCAGTTTTTCTTCTATGACTCTGGGGTTCTCTCCTGCCTGGATGGACAGAAGGCCCTCGATCATCACCTCTTTCAGCATCATCTCGCTGGCGTTATCTGCCGTCAGCTTATTGGAAATGGGGATACAAATCCAGTTTGCCAGCAGGGAGCCGTACAGGGTAGTGATCAGAGCCACCGCCATGGAAGGCCCCAGGGCTTCCATATCCGACATATTATAAAGCATGTTTACCAGACCAACCAGGGTACCGATCATACCCCAGGCAGGACCCATGGCCCCAAGCTTATCCCAGAAACCGATGCGGACCTTGTGCCTGCCCTCAATACTCACCAGCTCCGTCTCCATAATGGCCCGGACCAGATCCGGATCCGTGCCGTCCACAATCAGCAGAATTCCTTTCTTCAAAAAGGGCTCATCCATATCCCCTGCCGCTTCTTCCAGAGAAAGCAGACCTTCCTTTCTGGCTACATTGGACAAATCTATAATCTTTTGAATCATTTCACTGGTATTGATTGTCGGGGCCTTAAAGATCAACAGAAAGCTCTTTAATCCGCCGATAAAGTCCGCCAGACTGTGAGACAGCAGTGTTGCCGAAAAGGAGCCGCCGAACGTAATAAGCGCTGAAGGGAAATCCAGATATTCCTTCGCTACTACCGCGAAATTATAATCCACTGCGTCAAGGATACCGAAAATAAGCATTGCAAAACAAAGAATCAGCCCCAACAAAGATGCTATGTCCATACCGATCACCTACCATTATGTATTTCCGCAGACTATTCCGCAAAAATATCCTTTCTGTACAATTTTACAAGATTTTTTATCTCTTGTCTACTTTCTTTTACAATTATTTTTTTCCCTGTTGTCAAAGTAAGTACCGTATCCGGTGTTTCCTCCACTGTTTCCAGTAAATGCGGATTCACCAAAATCTTGATTCCGTTCAGCTTTGTCACCTCGATCATATGCCGTTTCCCCTTAAAATGCGCATTCTTACAATAATTGGTATAGGGACGGAAAGCAATCCGTCCCTATTATAACACACTTTTTAAAATATAGGTAGAAAAATTTTAACGTTTCAGGTTAGTTAATTCTTCCAGCAGGGTATCGGACACGGTTATGATACGGCTGTTGGCCTGAAATCCACGCTGCGTGGTGATCATTTCCGTAAATTCCGAGGACAAATCCACATTACTCATTTCCAGCTGACCGGTGGACATATATCCGCCGCCTGCGGTAATATCCTCGCCGATGCCGTCAAACTCACCGGAGTTTAAGGTAGCCGAATACAGGTTATCGCCCTTCTTCTCCAAACCGGAGGCATTGGCAAAGGAGGCAGTGGCAATCTGGCCCAAAAGCCTGGTCATGCCGTTATCATAGCTGGCATAAATCAATCCTGCCTGATCAATGGATACGCCGATCATATCGCCCAGACGGCGGCCGGAACCCATTCCCTTGGTCTGGTCGTCATTGCTGCCGTTGGTGGCGCTGATGGTAGAGGTACCCTTGTTATCAAACATGGAGATCTCGGAAAGGTCAATATTAATATTGGAGAAATTACCCCTGGGGTTATTCTCATCGGTGATTGTCACCGGATTTCCGTCGTCTCCTGTCAGCGTCCCCTTCAAGCCTGCCGCATTCAAATTCAGCTTTACGGTAAAATCTGTAGTAGAGCCGTCCACAGACTCCAGCAAACCGGTCTTATGGTCAAATTTCACTGTATGGCCGTAATAAACTCTGGCGTCAGAGGTAAAGGATGTTGCCCCTCCGCCATCTCCCAGCTGGGTAAATGTCTGCGCCGGCGTGGTTCCCGCAGCTCCTATCACAGGGTTGCCCACGGTACCGTTCATATCAGCCAGCATTAATTGCTTTACGCTGAAAGTAGCGCTTGTGGGAGTGGTACCCGTAGTATCCGTAAAGGTCACGCAGAGATTTAAGAAATCCTCCGGGGACCCTTCGTAACCGTAAGCCGCCGCCAAAGCGTTCAGCTCCTGCTGTGCCCTCTCAGCCTCCGTCACCTCAGGAGTAACACCGGCACCCGAAACAACATTGGTGCCCGATTTGATGGTTCCGTCGTTATTAAAGATGTTGCTCAGGGTTGCCACCGCTCCCTCCGCATTGGAAAGCACGCCGCCCGTTCCCCAAGTATAGCCCTTCTTTAAGCTGACCTTAGTATTTACCTTCTGGACAGCCTGCGTGCCGCTGGAATCTCCGAACAGGGCCTGCTTCTCCGCTTCCGTCAGCTCCAGCTCCGCGCCGGTGGAATCAATGATCTTATCCAGCTCCATGCTGTACTCTTCCTTGACGGAGGACTGTCTGAATTTGAACTTTGCGGTATAGCTGTAGCCCAAGGAGTCAAAAATCTTTAAATTTACCACCCTGCCGTTTTCGCTGGTCACATCCGTGTCATTTTTATCGATAATGCCGGATAAGTACGCTTCAGAGGTAGCCTCGGGAGGATAGGTCAGGTTTGCCGCACTCATGATACGCAGGGCGGAAACGGTATCCTTCTTGATATTGCCGGTATCCGGATCCACCTGCCAGCCCATGACATTATAGCCTAAGCTGGTCATGGCCAGGTTGCCTGCCGCGTCCACATAAAAGGAACCGTCTCTGGTAAAGAAATTCTCCTGTCCGTTGTTGACCACGAAGAAATTGCTGCCGTTAATCATCACGTCAAAGGGATTTCCTGTGGACTGCGTGGAACCCTGTCCGGTAATATTGATATTGATGGCGCCGCTCTTTACGCCCAGACCGATCTGTCTTGCGTTGACGCCGCCTGCGCCGGTGGTGGCATTGGGGCCGCTGGCCCGCTGAGTAGTCTGGCTCATCAGGTCGCTGAACACGATCGAGCTGGCCTTATACGCAGTTGTGTTTACGTTTGCAATATTGTTACCGATAACGTCCATCTTGGTCTGGTGGGTCTTTAATCCTGCCACGCCAGAGTAAAGTGATCTCATCATAGTGCTTGTTCCTCCTGTTTAAAGCGGAGCGCTTCCCATGCGTCTCACGGGAAGCCATAGCCTCCTTGCACAAGGTCCGGCTACGCGATAACTGCCCCGTTAATATTTGTGAAAATGTTTTCGTCTGTCGCGGTACTGTCCATGGCAGTGACTACCGTCCGGTTGGGCACATTGACGATAAACGCCAGCTGATCCACAATCACCAGCGAATCCCTGATACCCTTTTCTCCTGCCTTCTCGGCTCCTGCCTGCAGTCTTTCCAGCTGCACGGTATCCAGCTCGATCTTACGGTCGTTTAACCGGTTTAAAGCATGCTTGGAAAACTTTAAGTCCCCTGCCGCTCCCACTTCCGTGCTTCTCTGCAGCAGGACATCCTGGAAGGAGAGGCCGGCAGTATTCTCCCGGCTCTCCGCCCCGGCGGTTTTGCTCCTGTATTGGTCAGTCAGCTGTTCTATGGACAAATACCCGTTATTTTGAATCTTCATCCTGTAAGCTCCTTCTCACGAATTGCTTCCCTGCGATTCATTGAGGCGAAACAGTTCGCCTTTTATACTTCATTCCCATCCGCGGAATCCCCGCCCTCCGTGGCGCCTGTGTCCTCTTTGCCAAGGTCTTTGATCTTCTCCACATAGGCCTGCAGCTTTTCCACGATCTCCGCTGCCACTTCCTTTTTGCCGTCCTCGCTTAAGCCTTCATAGATCTTGGACAGCTCTTCGATTTCTTCCACATGCTCTTCGGTCACTTCTTCCAGTTCCGGAAGGCTGGCCACGCGCTTCATAATATCGGCAGCCGCAGACTTCTCCGCCGCCTGCCGGACCTCCTTAAGCCGCTCCACGTACTTGTTTAAGGTCTTTACGGTATCCTCCGCAATGAAGGTCTTTTCGTAGTCGTTCATCTCGTTGTAGATCTTCTCCAGCGCGTCGATCTCCTTGGCATCGGTCATATCCACAGCCTTCACCGCAGGAAGCTTATTCATCCGAGTACTGAATTCATATGCCTTATCATAGGCATCCTTGTATTCCTTATCCACCACGGTATCCAGATCATCCAGAGAATACAGAGACTCTTCAATGGAAAGATAGGCCTTGTTGTTCTCGTATACAACATAATCCACCTTGCCGTATTTCAGATTTTCCACCCCTGCGGAATTTCTGGTCTTAATATAGACATGTTCACCAACCAGAGAACTTGCCCTGGATAAATCCGTGCTGGCAGCCATGTTCTGAATCTGCTCTACCTGAGAAAACTGGGCATACTGAGAAATATATTCCGTGTTGGAGGTAGGCTCCAAGGGATCCTGATACTGCATCTGTGCCACTAAAAGCTGCAGAAACGCATCCTTATCCATACCGTCCGTACTCTTCTTAGATTGATTCTTTAAGGAATTCTGGGATGTGGTCTCGACGATCTTGCCATCTTCCACCGGTGCAAATAATGCCATCTATGTTCTCCTCTCTTTACCTTAATTTATGCGGTATAATCCACCGTATTTCCGTTATCCGCCATGATCTTTCTGGCCAGGGCTTCTTCCTCTTCCATCTCTTCGACGGAAACAGAGTCTTCTAAACTGATTCTCCTGACACGTCCCTTCCGGGCCGGCTCCTGCTCCTGGCTGTTACCTCTTCTGCCCTGCTCCAGATTCTGCTCAAACTGATGGGTCTGTACGGTAACCTCTATGGCCTCCACCTTGACCCCCTGAGCTTCAAACTGTTCCTGAAGCTGAATCATCTGACTTTCCAGGGCCGCCTTTACCGCCTCATTCTGAGTGATGAAACTTGCCGTCACGGCACCGCCTCTCGACGCAATCTGAACCTGCACCGTTCCCAGGCTGGCAGGATGAAGCTGCATCTCCATGGTAGACAAATCCGCCTTCAGATTCACCTTCATGTAATCCATGATCTGGCGCATGATATTCTGGGTATCCGTATCCCAGACACTCTCCGGAGCATAGGTCTGCTGAACCTGAGGTTCAAACTGTCCGGCCTTCAGATTCTGGGCAGACAGATTGATTCCCTGTTCATTGCCGCTCTCCTGCCGGCCTTCCTTCCGGTCATGGTCCCTGCCGGCATTTCCGTTATCCTTCGTCTGCTCCGTCTCAGGTTTCTGCTCCGGCTGCTGAACTGCCTCAAAATCATCCTCCGTCGCTTCCTTGACGGTCTCTTCCGTTTTCTCCGGTGCCTCCGCAGATACGGCAGCAACTGCTTCCGTTTTCGGCTGAATTGTGATGCTGATGCCTGCATCCGCATCCGGTATCTCCGCCGGAACCTCTTCCGGCTCAATTTCGGGCCTTCCGATCAGCTCCTTTGTCAAGCATTCAAGCTGCTCCGGGCTTACCTCCAGGACTTTACCGCATTCCTGAAGCACTCCTTCCAGCCGTCCCATCAACTCCCGGTAATCGGCATAAAGCCCCTCATCGGTAAGCAGTACCTTTGAATCTTCCGCTCCGGAAACAGCAAGGATCAGGCTCCCAAGTCCCTGGGGAGTCAAAACATCTGCCTGCTCCAGTCCCAGCTGGTCCATAATCGCCTGCACCTCTTCGGGCTCCAGTTCGAAGGTGTCCGCCACCTCCTGTACGATCTGAACCACTGCGGTCTCCAAAACCTCTGCCGCCTCTTCCAGCTTTTCCTCCGGGATGTCCGTACGCTCTTCCACGTTCCGGCTGGGCTCCCGTTTTTCCGTCCGAGCCCTGTGTTCATCCCTGGCCTTCAAAGAGTCTCCCGGCGTTATTTTCACCGAATGACTGTACTGCTGCTGTTCCGTGCCCTCCGTCAGTTTTCCTGCCTGATTGTTCCAGACCGCCTGACAAACGGCATCCGAGACAGCCTTTGTACCCGCTGCCGCCTGTGTGGGCGCATTTAATCCAAAACCCACATTTTTTACAGGTGTACTTGTCATTTCTGACCTCCTTTCGTAAAGTTATCAAAGTTCAAAGTCAGGGCATATACACACACCCTGACTTATCTATCGGCAAAAATTTTTAAAAACTTAAGAGTCCGGATCCATAATTTTTGTCAGTCTCGCCGCCACCTCCGTATCCATGGCCCCCAGAATATCCCCTCTGGCATCCGTTTTCATAGCGTTTAAAATTTTAGCCACCAGCTCCAGGTTATCCGTCATCTCGTTAAAAATTGCCGCCGCCCTCTTGGGCTCCATGGCCGAATACGTACTTGCGAATTCCTGAACCTCCTTGCTCTCTTCCATCTGCACCACTACCTGCTTGTAAAGGGCCTCCGCAGTAGCAGGATCCATCTCTTCATACCATTTCCGGTATTCCTCTGCCCCCGGTCCGTTCTCCGCATAAATTACCTCTTCGTAGAATTCCTGCATAATCCGCTGAAATTCCACCTGCCTCTGTTCAAAGGCGCTGAGTCTTTCGACCTCCGCCCGCAGCTTTTCCAGGTCAGCATCCTTGGCGTTGGATGCCGTGCGTACCTGCTCCAGCTCCAGCTCCAGCTGCCTGATATAGTCCACCGCATCCTGTAAACTGGAATAGCCGCCGTAGCTGCCGGGATCTGTAGTTTCCGTCTGACCGGAATCCGGCAGGATCATATTTAACACCGGCACATCCTTTAAGATCGGCGCAAGCACGGAGCTGCCGAAACCGCCTATATCCAGTTTTACGATCACGCAGACTACTGCAATCCACAGGGCCACAATCAGCACCGTTGCGCCAAAAGTCACAAGTCCGTTGCCCTCGTCCAGCCCCAGATCCTCTTCCTGCTTTGCGATTTCCTTCGCCCGGCGCTTCGCCTCTTTTTTCTGATCCTTCTGCTGCTTTTTCAGCTGCTTTTTCTCGTCCTCTATTCTCTTTTTCTCGTCCTCAGGCGAAACTGCTCCCTGACTTATTTCTTTTGCCATACTGCCTCCATGTTAAGCTAAAGCTGCGACTCACACTGCGTCCTTCCGTTTTTGTCCGTAGGTATAGCTGGTAAGCTCATCTATCTCCTTGCTCTCCTGCCGTTTCTCATCCAGCAAAAACTGCTGGAATGCCTTTTCCTTCAATGTCTCATGAGTCTTGCGCTCCATCATCACTTCTGTCAGGCGTTCTCTGGCCTGCTCCAGATTTCTTTCCGCCTTCGCCACCTGCAGGCGCTGCTCTTCAATATACCGGTCCATGCAGAGAACTGCCATCTTATTTTCATTAATATCCCTCAGATTCAGCGTCCCTGAAAGAAGCTCCGCCGCTTTTTTCTCATAACCGGCTTTGCGGTCAAAAAGCAGCTGCAGACGTTCTTCCTCTTCGTCCAACGCCGCCTTTGCCGCGGAAAATTCCTGTTTTGCCTGGGTCTCCATCTTTAATTTAATATTCAGGATACTCTGCATGGAATAACGAAAACGGGCCATGATCTTCTCTCCAAAAGATAAATCTATGCTTAATCAAAAAGATGCCCCAGCATGTCTATGCTGGTCTCAAAATCAAATTTCTCATCGGTCGCCTGACACAAGAACTCATTGACCGCGTCAATTTTCGCAATGGCATAATCAATGTTGGGATTGCTGCCGCTCTTGTACGCACCGATGTTGATCAAATCCTCCGCCTCGTTATAGGTAGCCAGCACATTCTTCAGCTTTCCGGCCATCTGCTTATGCTCTTTGGTAGCAATCTGGCTCATGCAGCGGGAAATGCTCTGCAGAACGTCGATGGCAGGATAATGATTCTTGTGCCCCAGTTTTCTGTCCAGCATAATATGACCATCCAAAATGCTTCGCGCCGTATCCGTAATGGGCTCATTGAAATCGTCACCGTCCACCAGCACGGTATACAGCCCCGTGATGGAGCCCTTATCCGATCTGCCCGCCCGCTCCAAAAGCCTGGGCATCTCCGCATACACGCTGGGCGGGTATCCCCGGCTTACGGGAGGCTCCCCGCTGGCCAGCCCGATCTCCCGCTGGGCCATGGAAAAACGAGTGAGGGAATCCATCATCAGCAGTACATCCCTGCCCTGATCCCTGAAATACTCGGCAATGGCCGTAGCCGTCTTCGCCGCTTTATTTCTCTCCAGGGCCGGCTTATCCGATGTGGCCACCACCACCACCGAACGCCGCATACCTTCTTCCCCCAGGTCTCTTTCTATAAACTCACGTACCTCACGCCCCCGCTCTCCGATCAGCGCAATCACGTTAATATCTGCCTTTGTGTTCCTTGCGAACATTCCCATCAGGGTAGATTTTCCCACGCCGGAACCGGCAAAAATGCCGATACGCTGTCCCTTTCCCACCGTGATAAAACCGTCCACTGCCTTTACCCCTAAAGGCAGCACCTCGTCAATGATCTCACGGCTCATGGGATCAGGCGGCGACGCCTCCACCGGATACGCCGTCCCGTTCATCAAGGCACCGTCCGCAGTCCTTCCCAGTCCGTCCAGGGTCCTGCCCAAAAGCTCGTCGCTGACCGTCACCCTTAAGGGTTCCCCCGTGTTCTCCACAATACAGCCCAGGCCGATACCGTCCGTGGCGTCATAAGGCATCAAAAGTGTCTTTTTATCCTTAAAGCCCACCACCTCTGCCATAATGGGCGTCTGCTCTCCCTCCCCTTCGGGATGGATCATACACAGATCCCCCAGCCTTGCGTCCGGCCCGGCGGACTCGATGGTCAGGCCCACCACATTGACTACCTTGCCCAGCCTTTTGAAAAAGGACTGCTCCGCTATTTTATTGTACTTTCCGAAATCCACTGCCGGTACGTGCACAATATCCTCCGTTATATCCACAATAGCCGTCTATTCACGCTGAAAAGCCAAAAGCATCAGCTTTTTCTTTACCTCTTCCAGCTGGGTTCCCAGCCCGCAGTCGTAAATACCGCTGTCCGTCTCAATCAGGCATTCGTTCTTCCCCAGGGTCAGGTCCTCCACCACTTCCACATTACAGTTTGCAGCCACGGCTCCCGCCAAAATCTGCTTCTTCTGCATGCTGACAAAGGGATAATCCTCTTTGGAAACATGTACCAGGAAATCATGCCCACCCTCCAGCTTTCTAAGGGTATCGGAGATCAAATGCCCCAGAATCTCCCGGTACGAGCCCAGCTCCACATGAAAGATATGCTCATAGATTGCCGAGATGGTATCTACCATCTGAGGCTCCAGCTCTTCGATCTGCTGCTGGTAAAACAGCTCCAGCTGTTCCTCCTTCTCCTGATATTCCCGCCGGATGGCATCACTCTCCGCCTGAGCCTTTGCATACCCCTCGGAATACCCCTGCTGCTGTGCCTCTGCAAGAATCTTGTTTCTCTCCGCCATGGCCTGGGCTTTCGCCTCATCCAAAATCCTCTCGGCATCTGCCTGAGCTGCTGCCAAAGTGGTCTGAGCCGCCGCCTGAGCATTCTCCATAATCTGGTCGGCGCTCTCCCGGGATTTGATGATATTGCTTTCCCCGCCGTCCTCCCCAATCTCCAGTTCTTCCGCCGCCAGCCCGGACACAAAACCCGCTTCGTCCGCTTCCCTCTGCCATCTGGCAAGCTCTTCCTCTCGCTGCTTCAACAGCTCGTCGGCATCAATCACCCGTTTTTCTTCGGATTGGACAACCATAAACATTTGTTTTACCAAACCCTTAGACAACGATCTCGTCACCTCCGCCTCTGGAGATTACAATCTCACCGGTATCCTCCAGCTTTCTGATAATATTTACAATCTTCTGCTGGGCCTCTTCCACGTCCTTCATACGGACAGGACCCATAAACTCCATATCCTCCTTGATCATCACAGCCAGACGCTTGGACAGGTTGTTGAAGATTGCGTTCTGCACCTGCTCGTTGGCACTCTTCAGCGCCATCTCCAGATCGCTGTTGTCCACATCACGCAGCACACGCTGAATTGCTCTGTCGTCCAGCAGCAGAATATCCTCGAATACGAACATCTTCTTTCTGATCTCGTCCGCCAGCTCCGGCTCTTCGATTTCCAGAGTCTCCATGATATGCCGCTCCGTTCCCCGGTCCACAGTGTTTAGGATTTCTACCACCGCGTCCACACCGCCGATCACGGTGTAATCCTGATTTACCAGACTTGCCAGCTTGGATTCCAGCACCTTCTCCACCTCCTTGATTACATCGGGGCTGGTGCGGTCCATCACCGCGATACGCCGGGCCACATCTGCCTGTCTGTCCGGCGCCAGAGCCGAAATCACCAGCGCTGCCTGACCCGGCGCCAGATAAGACAGGATCAGGGCAATGGTCTGAGGATGTTCGTCCTGTATGAAGTTGATCAGCTGGGAGGCGTCCGTCTTGCGCACAAACTCGAATGGCTTCACCTGCAGGGATGCGGTCAGCTTGCCGATCACATCCATGGCTTTCTCCGCTCCCAGGGCTTTCTCCAACAGATCCTTCGCATAATTGATTCCGCCCTCGGCAATATACTGCTGCGCCAGACAGACCTCATAAAACTCGTTAATCACACTCTCTTTAACCTGAGGGGTCACGCTTCTGGTATTGGCGATTTCCAGCGTCAGCTCTTCGATTTCCTCTTCCTTCAGGTGTTTGAAAATCCCCGCAGAACGCTCCGGCCCTAAGGCAATCAGCAGGATCGCCGCTTTCTGTATTCCTTTGAGTTCGTCTTCTTTTCCCGACTTTGCCATAAACTCATCCTTTCATCAACCCCAGTCTTCATTCAGCCAGTTCCGCAGCAGATTTGCCGCCGCCTCAGGATTCTCGTCAACAAACTTTTCTATCATCATTCTCGTATCGGACTTGGTCTCCACTTCAATATCGTTTACCTCATCCGGCGTAGACTGCAGCATGGATTCCACGGAAAGCTCTTCCTCGCTCTCCTGTGCCTTTCTGCTGCGCATGCTCCGCAGCACCACAAAGGCCAGCAGCGCCAGAATCAGCACAATCATCACGATACTGACAATATCACTGCCCGTAACGCTGGTTTCTTTATCAATAAATACAGGGGACTCATAAGCAATAATGGTGATGCGGTCCCTGCTGATACCGGTGGCATTTGCCGCCATATCATAATACTCGTCCCTGACCTCCAGCCAGACGTCCTCCCTGTTTTCTTCCTGGAATTCTTCCCATGTGATGCCGTCCAGTAGTCCTTGGGCTTTTACTGCCTCTTCCCGGTATTCCCTGTACTTAATCATGGAAATCGACAGGCGGGAGTTGTCGTAATTAATGACGCCGGGAGATGTCACCACCCGCTTTGCGTACTCGTTCACCAGATAATCCGTGGAGGTCTCCGTCTGGCTGGATTCGCTGTTGCCGTAATCCTGCCACATATACCCCGTAGGATTCTCTCCGTCGTTTGAATCCGTTCCGGGAACGCCACCTCCTTCATTGACATTACTGGATCCGAATTCGTCCCGGTGAGCCCAATACCCCTGCTCGTTGCCGTCGGGCACGGAATAGTTCTTCCAGGTTTCCTCATACTGGGAATAATCCACATCCAAATAGCCGGCCACCGTAATCTGAGAAAACTGCTGGGTGCCATATAACACCTGCTTAACCTGAGTGCCAAGGAATGTCTGGGCCTGGGCCCGCAGCTCCTGTATGGAAGAAGCCATGCTCACGGCGGATGAGTCGTCGTTACCCATAAACAACGGATTGGCATCCGTATCCACAATGGTAATATTGGCTGTAGTGGAGTTTCCTAAGCCTGCTGCCGCACATCTGGCCAAGGCCGCCGCCTGTGAGGAAGAAAGATTCCCATCCAGCTCCAGAGTAATATAGGCTGAAGTTTCCTCCTGCATGGAAGCCAGCGTACCGTTCTGGGGCGGAATAGTCAAAAATACTGTGGCCTTCTTGACGCTGTTCTGCTCTTCCAGAGTTCTCTCCAGATATGCCTCCAAATAGATCTTCCACTGATGTTCCCGGTCCGTGGAGGTGGTGGACATGCTGCTGTTCACCCAGTCCTCATACTTCATTCTGGACGTAGTATAACCTGCGGAGCCCAGGGCCAGATTGGCAAGGTACTGCTGCTCCGCCAGGACTTCAATCGTCAGTGCGTCAGAAGATTCCTTGTGAGTCACTCCCGCATTTTCCAAAATAGCAACCACCTCAGCCGCCTCAGCCGAAGTTTGATAGGTATCCAGTTTTATGTATTTGGGTCTGGAAATCACATAGACAATAATAACAAGTGTAAAAATGACTACCGCGGCAATGGCGATAATAATCGTCCTCTGCCGGGCAGTAAATTTTCCCCACCACTCTTTTATTTTTTCCAGTATTTCTTTTAGCTTCTCAGGCATTTTAAGTCTCCTAAAGTATTATGTTTAGATCTGCATCTGCATAATTTCCTTATAGGCGTCCAGCAGCCTGTCGCGGATGGCAACAGTGTACTGTAAAGCGGTAGACGCCTTCTGCAGAGCGATCATCAGGTCGTGGGTGCTCTCCGTCTCGCCAAGGGCAAATTTAATATTCTCATTCTCGGCATCGGAAAGATAGCTGTTTGTAGTCTTGATATTATCAATGGCCGTGTTAAGAACGGCATCAAAAAGCGTGCCTGTGGTCTTTTTTGTCTGATCTAAATCCAGCAGAGTGCCGCGCAGAGTTTCCGCCGGCGAAATGTCATTGACCTTCGTTACTCCATTCATTGCATATAAGTCCATACTATGTACTCCTTCCCGGTATCAATCAGACTGCTCTTTTCAGACAGTCCAATCCTTCACTTTCGTCCCTACTGCCCCAGCTGCAGGCCCTGCTGAGCCATGGATTTGCTTGCGTTAAAGGCAGTCGCATTGGCTTCGTACGCGCGGCTGGCATCTATCATATTGGTCATCTCCGTAATAATATTCACATTGGGGTAAGTTACATACCCGTTTTCGTCCGCGTCAGGATGAGAAGGGTCATAAACCATGTTCATCTCCGTATCATAATCGTGCAGTACGCCCCGAATCTTTACGCCCTGACCGGAGTAACCGTGATTATAGGCCGCCTCGCCCAAAACCCGGCTGAATGCCGTCTGGCCGCCCTTTTCTTCAAAGTAAACCACCTTCCTGCGGTAGGGAGAACCGTCCGCTGTCCTGGTGGTATTGGCGTTGGCCACGTTCTCCGAGATCACATCCATACGGTATCTCTGTGCCGTCATACCCGATGCGTTTATGTTAAATGCAGAAAACATGCTCATGATTCTATCTCCTTTTCTTTATATCTTTTTTACACACTTCCAGACATGCCGCTTCAGCGGCACAAACCCTTTGTGCTTATTTCATAGCCGTCTGCAGGTTCTGAAATTCCTGGCTGATGCCGGCAAGCAGCCCCTGATATTTTAACTGGTTTTCCGCCAGCATAACGTTCTCATTCTCAATATCCACATTATTTCCGTCCAGACGATAAGAAAAGCTTTCATAATCCGTATAGGTCCTGACCGAAAGATTTTTCGATTTTGCCGCCGCTACCTTTGAGTCCATTGACTGGTAACGGTTATGGCCCAGTGCCTTTTCAAGGACGGATTCAAATGCTACGTCCTGCCTTTTATAGCCGGGAGTATCCACATTGGAAATGTTGTTGCCAATGGCCTCATTGCGCAGCCAGCTGGCATCCGCCGCTTTATCCAGAATTCTCACATAATCGAACACATTTGTCTGAATCATCTCAAGTCTCCTTTCATGCCACACTTTTTTATTATAGTAAATTTGCGTAAAAAAACAATAGATATTGCACGATTTTATCAAAAAAGGCAAAAGGGACTTATTATGTTTTTTAATAAATCCCTTTATACCGCCTGCCAATCCGTTGTCTATGTAATTAATTCTATCTTCTTTGATTCTGATGCTTCAATTCTTCGATCTCGTCAAAAACCACATCGTTGAGAACCTTGATATAAGTGCCCTTCATGCCGGAGGACCTGGATTCAATCACTCCTGCACTTTCAAACTTCCGCAGGGCGTTTACAATCACCGACCGCGTAATTCCCACCCTGTCCGCAATCTTGCTTGCCACCAGAATCCCTTCCATGCCGTTCAGCTCGTCAAAAATATGGGTAATGGCCTCCATCTCGGAAAAAGACAGGGTGCTGATAGCGGATCTGACCACGGCGATCTTGCGCTTTTCCTCGGCGCTTTCTTCGTTCACCGCCCGGAGCATCTCCAGCCCCACCACCGTCGAACCGTATTCGCAGAGAATAATATCATCAATTTCATACTGCGTGTCACACTTATAGATAAACAGGGTTCCCAGTCGTTCTCCGGCTATCTCAATGGGTGCAATGATTGCCTGGAATTTCCTGATGCCGGGATCTTCAAAGCCCAGCGTCTCCAGATTCACATTTTCTTTTGTGGAAAGCACACCCAGCAGGCGCTCGTTCAGCATGGGATCAATAAATCCGCCCACTTCTTCACTGATCAGTTCCGTAATGGATTCAATGCCGTCGGATTTTCCGATTCCCAGCACCTTACCCTTGCGGCTGATAACCAAAACGTTGGAGCTTAATATTTCGCGCATAACCTTGCATATGTCATTAAACACAACCTTGCTGGAATTATTGTTATGCAGCAATTTTCCTATCTTTCTGGTTTTGTCTAACAACTGTACGCTACTCATACATATTTCCTCCGTTTTTGCGGCCTGCCATGAATAGTGTAACACATAAAAAATAAGATTTCAATGTGTAATTCTGGAATTTTAGGCCTGCGCAGCTGCCGGCGCGTTATATCCGCACTGTTCGTTTGCACATACCAGTTTATTTCCCTTTGCCAGCAAAACAGCACCGCATCTTGGACATTTTTCCGCCGTAGGCCTCTGCCAGACCATAAAATCGCAGTTAGGATTGTCAATACAACCCTAATATTTTCTG
>CAZAMX010000009.1:0-22993 GCA_964486095.1 uncultured Acetatifactor sp.
GCGCTGAGCTGGGCAAGTGCCGGTGGTCTGGGATTTAGAGGTTCAAGGAAATCTACTCCCTATGCTGCGCAGATGGCGGCAGAAACAGCTACAAAGGCTGCTTTGGTACATGGACTGAAGTCTGTAGACGTGTTTGTAAAAGGCCCCGGATCAGGGCGTGAAGCTGCAATCAGGGCTCTTTCCGCATGTGGTCTTGAGGTAATCAGCATCCGCGACGTAACACCTGTTCCTCACAACGGCTGCCGTCCTCCCAAGAGGAGACGCGTCTAGTGTGAAAAATTAAGTCGGAGGAAGGTGCCGTCAGCGGCACTGTAAACGATAAGAAAAGGAGAAAATAGAATGGCAGTAAATCGCACACCCGTATTAAAGAGATGTCGTGCTCTTGGTCTTGAGCCTTCTTATCTGGGATATGATAAGAAGTCCAACCGTCAGAACGTAAGAGCAGGTAAGAAGGTCAGTGAATATGGCATGCAGCTTCGTGAGAAGCAGAAGGCTAAGTTCATCTACGGTGTTTTGGAGAAACCTTTCAGAAATTACTATGAAAAGGCGGACAGGATGCAGGGAATGACCGGTGAGAACCTGATGATTATGCTGGAGAGCAGACTTGACAGCGTAATTTTCAGAATGTGTTTTGCAAGGACCAGAAGGGAAGCAAGACAGGTGGTTGGTCACAAGCATGTTCTTGTAAACGGTAAGGTAGTGAACATTCCCTCTTATCTGGTTAAAGCCGGCGATGTAATTGAAATCAAAGAGAGCGCAAGGACAATGCAGAGATACAAGGACATTGTCGAGGTAACCGGCGGCAGGCTGGTTCCTGAATGGATGGATGTAGATCTTGAGAACTTTAAGGGAACTATTAAAAACCTTCCTACCAGGGAAATGATTGATGTCCCTGTAGATGAAATGCTTATTGTCGAGTTGTACTCCAAGTAAGCCTTGCCCACAAACAATCCCAAAGGAGGGTATTTGCAGTGTTTGATTTTGAGAGACCCAATATTGAGGTTGCTGAGATTTCAGAAGACAAGAAGTACGGCAAATTCATTGTTGAGCCTTTGGAGAGGGGCTATGGCATTACCCTTGGCAATTCTCTGAGAAGGATCATGCTTTCTTCCCTGCCCGGAGCCGCAGTAAGCCAGATCAAGATTGAGGGCGTTCTGCATGAGTTCAGTTCTATCCCCGGCGTGAAGGAGGATGTGACTGAGATCATCATGAACATTAAGAGCCTTGCCATCAAGAACAACAGCGAGACCAACGAAGCCAAGACGGCTTATATTGAGTTTGAGGGCGAGGGAGTTGTGCATGCTTCCGATATTCAGGTAGATCAGGATATAGAAATCTTAAATCCGGATCTGGTGATTGCCACCCTGAGCGGCAAGGATACCAAGCTTTACATGGAGTTGACCATTACCAGAGGGCGCGGCTATGTGAGTGCCGACAAAAACAAACACGAAGATCTGCCCATAGGCGTGATAGCCATTGACTCTATCTATACGCCTGTGGAAAGAGTGAATATGACGGTGGCAAATACACGTGTGGGCCAGGTTACTGACTATGATAAGCTGACACTGGATGTATTTACCAACGGGACGCTGGTGCCTGATGAGGCAGTAAGCCTGGCGGCGAAGGTCTTAAGCGAGCATTTGAGCCTGTTCATTGATTTGTCCGAGAATG
Source organism: uncultured Acetatifactor sp. (assembly GCA_964486095.1). Taxonomy (GTDB): domain Bacteria; phylum Bacillota; class Clostridia; order Lachnospirales; family Lachnospiraceae; genus Acetatifactor. Next base: position 1,672 of record CAZAMX010000009.1, read on the forward strand.
CCAAGACTGCGGAAGTCATGGTTGAAAAGGAGGACGATGAGAAGGAGAAGGTTCTCGAGATGAGCATCGACGAGCTGGAGCTTTCCGTGCGTTCATATAATTGTCTTAAGAGAGCCGGTATCAACACGGTGGAAGAGCTGTGTAACAAGACTTCCGAGGACATGATGAAGGTCCGCAACCTGGGCCGGAAATCATTGGAAGAGGTGCTGGCAAAGCTGAAGGAGCTGGGACTCCAGCTGAATCCTTCGGAAGAATAAGGAACTCTGAATGGCAAAGCCAGGCATCCGGCAAGTAAGTCCAAAGAGCATGGCCGGATGTACCATGAAAAGAGAAAGGAAATAAGATCATGGCAAAGTATAGGAAGCTGGGAAGGACCTCTTCCCAGAGAAAAGCATTATTGAGAAATCAGGTTACAGCGCTGATCAATCACGGCAAGATCATTACCACTGAGGCGAGAGCTAAGGAGGTAAAAAAGATTGCAGAAGGCCTGATTGCTTTGGCAGCAAAGGAAAAGGACAACTACGAGATGGTAAAGGTTTCCGCAAAGGTCCCCGTAAAGGACAAGGACGGAAAGCGCGTGAAAGAGGTTGTTGACGGCAAAAAGGTTACCAAGTATGAGACGGTGGAGAAGGAGATCAAAAAGGATCTGCCCAGCCGTATGCACGCAAGGCGTCAGATTATGAAGGTTCTTAACCCTGTTGTGGATGTTCCCAAGGAGGCAGCAGGACGGAAGCGTAATACCAAGGAGATTGATCTGGCAGGAAAGCTGTTTGACGAGTATGGTCCCAAGTATGCAGACCGCAAGGGCGGCTACACCAGGATCGTCAAGATCGGCCCCCGTAAGGGCGATGCGGCAATGGAAGTAGTTCTGGAGTTGGTATAATTTATTATATACACCGAAAAACAATACCCCGCAGGTTGCTGCGGGGTATTTAAGTGTTTGTTATAAAAGCCGACGCATGAAAACTGATTAATGAATATCCCGTGTCGAATCTGCGCCGTGAGCATCTCTGCAGCTGCCCAGGTAAGCCAGGCTGGGTTTGGGAGTCCGCTTCTGACCGCCCTGCCTGTCTACGGCGATCAGACCAAAGGTCATGGCATACCCCTTCTGCCATTCAAAATTATCCAGCAGGCTCCAATGGAAATACCCCCTGACCGGGATGCCGTCGTCGATACAGCCCTGTACACCTTCGAGAGCCGTGTCGATAAAGGCTCTCCGGCGGTTGTCGTCGGCAGTGGCGATACCGTTTTCCGTAACATAAATCGGATTCTTAAAGTCTTCCGCAGCTCTGCGGATTACATGCGCCAGCCCTTCCGGATAATATTCATATCCTGCGAGCGTGGTTTCCGCATCCACGGGAACGGGCAGCAGGCCGTTTGGGCCGATGAGGGAACGGGTATAATTTTGTACGCCGAGGAAATCATCCTCTTTGATATAGGGCAGGTAATGCCGGAATTCTTTATCCCATTCCCGTTCTGCGATGTCCTCGGCGCCGGCCTGTGCCTGGAAATCATGGAAGGACAGGGTCAGCCCCACCTGTAAATGTGGGCAGATTCTTTTTATGGCGTTTCGCGCCGAAGCGTGGGCGCGGCAGATGATGCGGTCGCCTTCCTCGGTACAGGCGGACTGGAACATCTGCAGGGAGCGGGGATCGGACAGGCCGAAGGCTTGGGCACCCTCCAGGGCATTCAGCTCTTGCTGCTTCTGCAGCCCGGACAGATTGATGCCCATCTGCAGGGAGTTTTCCCCGTCCTTTGCGGCGGAAGCCTGTCGGGCCTGCTGTATATAGCGCTTTATAATGTCGGCGATCTGCAGTCGGATATTAGCCTCATTGATGGTGCAGACGAAGGTGATCTCGCTGCCCAGCCGTTCCGCGACATAGCTGCAGTAGCGGGTGAAGTCCTCTACAATGCTTTCCGCTTCCCAGCCGCCCTTGGAGATGATCCAGGCAGGACTGGAGAAATGGTGGAGGGTGAGCATGGGCTCCACACCGTTTTCTTTACAACAGTGAATTACATTTCGATAGTGTTCAATTTCTTTTTCGTCAAACTGACCCTCCTTTGGCTCGATTCGCGCCCACTCAACGGAAAAGCGGTAGGCGTTAAGCCCGGCCTGAGCCAGCAGTCGGATGTCTTCCTCATAACGGTGGTAGTGATCCACGGCGTCGCCTGAAGGCTCCGCATAGAGCGTATGGGGAATATTTTCCATTACCCAGCAGTCGCTGTTCCGATTGTTTCCCTCCACCTGATGAGCGGCGGTGGAAGCCCCAAGCAGAAAATCCGGTGTGAAGCTTTTCATGGTAGTCCCTCCTTCTGAGAGTATGTAATGATATTGTTATTGTAGAGGATTTGTATGCCAGGCGGGGCAAATAATTAGCGATAGAGGTTAATTATTTGCCATAGGGCCATAGCGGATCTAATTTTTGCCCCTGATAACGAAATTGTGTACCCTGTCGGCAGACGACGTTTTCTATAATCAGGTTATCAATATTTTTACAGGGAGGGATCTACTATGGCAAAAGAAAAACTCACGCAAAGTGAAATTGATGGTGTGCAGTATCGGCGTGCCAGGCTTTGGCAGATTATTCTGTATTCCTGCAATGCGCTGGTGGGAATGAGCGTCTATTCCCTGATCGGCTACGCCAATTACAGTGCAAGCATTGGCTATGGTATTGCCACGGTGCTGGCAGGTACGATTTTGACGGGAACCCGTATTCTGGATGCCGTGACGGACCCTATTCTGGCGTTTATCTATGACAGAGTGGATACGAAATTTGGCAGGCTGCGCATTTTGCTGGTATCGGGCTTCCTGATCGAAGCCGTGGCGCTGTTGTGCATGTTTCACTTTTGTTCCGGAAAAGGCTTCGGCACGGTGGTATTCATCCTTTTGTATTGTATCTATATAATTGGTTATACCATTACGAACATGACGGCCCAGACCATTCCCGCCATTATGTCCAATGACCCGAAGCAGCGGCCGATGCTGGGGGTGTGGTCAACGGCGTTTAATTACCTGGTGCCGATGATTCTGATGATTGTGCTGAATATGGTACTGCTGCCCTCATGCGGCGGAGAATATAACCAGTCATTTTTAAGCGGCGCCTGTCTGGTGTGCATCGGGCTGGGCGCCGTGGGGATTATTCTGGTGTGTATTGGGGTATCGGCTTTTGACAAGCCGGAATATTACAAGGCGGCACAAAAGCAGGAGCCGCTGAAAATCAAGGATATGGCAGATTTACTGGCCCATAACCGTCCCCTGCAATGCTACATAATTTCTGCCGCATCCGATAAGCTGGCTCAGCAGACCGCGGCCCAGTCCGTGGTTACTACCATGCTGATGGGAATTATTATCGGCAATATGGGGTTAAGTACGGCCCTCAGCGTGGCCGGGATGCTTCCGTCCATTCTGTTTGCGGTTTTTGGAGCAAAATATGCAGGAAAGTACGGCAGCAGAAAGGCAATTTTTGATTGGAGTATCGTATGTATGCTGGTAGGCTTTACCATGTTTATGTTCTTTGTTCTGGCAGATCCGAAACAGATTGCACATATGGGGGTGTCCATGATTTTGTATGTGCTCTTTACCCTTGTCTGGAACGGGGCAAAGATGTGTGTCACTACTGCCAATACCGCGTTTATGGCGGATATTATCGACTATGAGCTGGATCGCAGCGGCAAATACATTCCTGCCGTGGTGACGGGGGTGTACAGCCTGATCGATAAGCTTGTATCCGCGTTCAGTGCGGCGATTGCCGCCGGGGCGGTAGCGCTGATCGGTTATACTGCCACCATGCCTCAGCCCACCGACCAGAGTACGCCAGCTGTCTTTTGGATGACCATGGGAATTTATTTCGGAATGCCCATTGCCGGATGGGGCTGTACGCTGATAGCCATGCACAGGTGTAAGCTGGGGAAGGAAGAGATGGTCGGTGTTCAAAAACGCATTGCCGAAAAAAAGGAGGCTGCCAGGGATAAGGTTATCAAAGAAAATTTAAAATAGTGTTTCAGTGCTTCCGCTCCCTGAATTCGGAGGGTGTCAGGCCGGTGACGGAGCGGAAGACCTGGCTGAAATAATTACGGGTAGCGAAACCCAGCTGCAGGGATATATCCGATATGGTCAGGTCGGTACATTGCAGCAGCATTTTCGCCCGCTCCGTTTTGGCGAATTTGATATAATCATTGATGAAATACCCGGTTTCCGCCTTGAATTTCCGAGTGATATAGTATTCGCTGTAGCCTGCAAGCTCTGCCAGCTCAGCAGCGCTGACTTTCTTATGCAGGTTTCGCTCGATATAATCGCAGCATTTTTGTACCGTCTCCGAGTGAGAAGGGTTTGTACGGCAGCGGTGGACGCGGCGGACGAAGTCGTCATACATCATCACGGCTATGGCGGAAAGATCATCCATGGTTTTTGCATGCTCCGCATTCTGGATATAGGCGTCTCCCAGAGAATAGGCTTCCTCCGGAGGCAGGCCGCCATCCATGGCAGCCCGGCAGACAATGGAGCAGAATACGATGACGGAGTTCTTTTCCTGCCGCAGGGGAGCACCCTCTGTCAGGGGGACGCCGTTGCTCAGCATGGAGGAAGCATGAAAGGCGGCAGCATAGTCTAAGTCGCCGTCCCGGACCATTCTCAACAGCGCCAGTTCGGATTTCCAGATCGAATAACGGTCCTGACAGGATTGTGGGGGCGGCGTAACCGATCCCTTGAGGGATGAGCCGCTTAAGATATGCAGATCGCTTGCTTTTAAATGGGAGCCGGTCAGGCAGTAATGGAGCATCAGGATATAGCGGGAAAAGATCACATGCTGAGAAACGGGGATAGAGGGAAGCAGCTGGGTAAAGCGTGCCTTCCAGGCAATGGAAACATTGGTGTCCTGCCAGGAAGCCAGAGCTGCCTTGATCTGCCGCATGGCGGCTTCCGAGAAAAGCACCGGTCCCAGCACACAGGCCCGAAGCAGCGCTCCGTCCTGCTTTTCGAAGGCGGCGCCCCAGACAAGTCCGGCTTCCGTACCTAACAGTACCGGAGCGTTCTGAAGGGCAGCGTAGGACAGCATCCGCGTCCTGCAGCCTGAGGCGGAAAAGGCGGTGTCAAAGATTGCTTCGCTGGGGCAGTTGGAAGAGATCAGGTTTCCCTCCCTGTCATAGATCCACAGGCTGATTTCTTCACCGCAGGTGACCAGCTCCCGGAACAATTCTATATTTTGTGTGGAATCCATAGCGTTCCCCCTTTTTATTTTGATTATAGCAGAAAACATTTTTTATGCAACCAGGAGGAAGTATCATCATGAGAAAGATAATATCACTGCAGACAGACTGGACCTTTATCAGAAGTGCCGGCAGCCCGGCGGAAGCTGCCGGCAGCCCGGGAGAAGCCGTGAACCTGCCCCACACCTGGAATGCCGTGGACGGTCAGGACGGCGGGAACGATTATTACAGGGGAAAGTGCTGGTATGTAAGAGAGCTGGCAAGGCCTGTTTTGGAGGAAGGCGGCGAGGCGTGGCTGGAATTTGCCGGTGCGGCCCATACAGCGGAGATCTTTTTAAACGAAGAGCGAATCGGCGGGCATGAGGGCGGATACTCCGCTTTTCGGGTAAACCTGACGCCGTATCTTAAGGAAAAGAATATACTGGCCGTGTCCGTAGATAACGGAGAAAATGATCGGGTGTATCCACAGAAGGCGGATTTTACCTTCTACGGCGGGCTGTATCGGGAGGTGCGTCTGATCTGTGTTCCGGCGGTGCATTTCGATCTGGCTTACTGCGGTGCCCCCGGCCTTCGAATTACGCCGACAGTGGATCTGGAAAAGGGTATTGCCCGGGTAATTGCTGAGACCTGGCAGGTGGGGGAAGGAAATGTGAGCTTCCGGGCGGCCGGGCAGGAGCAGACCGTTTCGCCTGTCAACGGTCATGCGGAAGCGGTTTTTGAGATAGAAAACGTCCGCCTCTGGGACGGGGTGGAAGACCCTTATCTGTATACCGCCGAGGCGGAGCTGCCCGGAGGAGATAGGGTGTCTGCCAGATTTGGCTGCCGAAAATGTGAAATAGATCCGCAGAAGGGCTTTTTTTTAAACGGCAGGAGCTATCCTCTGCGGGGGGTAAGCCGCCACCAGGATTTAAAAGGTGCGGGGAATGCGCTGACTCTTGCGGATCATCGTCAGGATATGGAAATCATCAGAGAAATTGGCGCCAATACCCTGCGGCTGGCCCATTATCAGCATGCCCGGGAATTTTATGATCTCTGCGATGAAAACGGAATTATCGTCTGGGCGGAAATTCCCTATATTACCATGCACATGAAAAACGGCAGGGCCAACACTTTAAGCCAGATGGAGGAACTGGTGGTGCAGAATTATAACCACCCGTCCATTGTCTGCTGGGGGCTTTCCAATGAAATTACAGCCGCCTCCGCGGTGAACGAGGATCTGCTGGAGAATCATCGTCTGCTGAATGATTTGTGTCACCGGCTGGATTCTGCCAGGTTTACCACCATGGCCAATGTCTTTATGCTGGAGACGGACAGTCCCATTCTGGAGATCCCGGATGTGAACAGCTATAACCTCTATTTTGGATGGTATTTGGGGGAGCTGGAGCAGAACGATGAATTCTTTGACCAGTACCATGCTGAATTTCCGAACCGCTGTATTGGCTTTTCGGAGTATGGCGCAGACGCCAACCCTCAGTATCAGTCTCCGAATCCGGAGAAGGGCGACTATACAGAGAGTTATCAGGCGCTTTACCATGAGCATATGCTGCATATGATCGAAGAGCGTCCCTGGCTCTGGGCTGCTCATGTGTGGAATCTTTTTGATTTTGCCGCCGACGGCAGGGACGAGGGGGGAAAGCACGGCGAGAATCAGAAAGGGCTTGTGACCTTTGACCGCAAGGTGAAAAAGGATGCCTTTTATCTCTATAAGGCTGCCTGGAATAAGACGGAGCCCTTTGTGCATATTTGCGGCAGCAGGTATGTGGACCGCCCGGAGACGGTGACGGAAATTAAGGTTTACTCCAACCGGGAAGAGGTAAGTCTGTACGTAGACGGGCATCTGTTTGCCAGAAAAGAGGGCAGGACGGTATTCCGTTTCCAGGTGCCTATTACCGGCGAACACACGGTGGAGGCCCGCAGCGGGGAATCCTGCAGCGTGATTCTGGTGCGGAAGACGACGGAAGCAAATACGGATTACGTGTTTAACAGGCAGACTGCCGGTGTGACAAACTGGTTTGACAAAGAAGAGATCAATCCCGCATATTTTTCCGTGGCGGATACTTTAGGGGAGCTTCAGGCAAATCCGGAGGCGGGACCGATCATAGAGCGGATGATGGCCCGGGGAGCCGCCGACAGGGGTGACGTGGCGGAGAGCGTGAAGGACAATCCGGCATTAAAGCGGATGATGGGGCGCATGACTTTGATGAGCCTGTTAAAGCAGGCAGGAAATATTGACGAAGAGAGTATCCGGCAGCTCAACAGGGTGCTGCAGGGAATCAAAAAGGAGTAATTGAATGGGAAAATGGATATGTAACCCCTTGGATCTGGAATATCGCTATCAGTACCGCACCAGCCTTATGGGCGGCTATTCGCTGGCCAGAGAGGCGGCGGATCCCACCCTGCTGTTGTTTCGGGACAGGTATTATCTTTTTGCTTCCATGTCCGGCGGCTTCTGGCACTCGGAGGATCTGGCGGAATGGCATTTCAGGGAGACGCCGGAGCTGCCGGCATATGATTATGCGCCGGATGTGCGTGAGGCTGGGGGCCGGGTGGTGTTCAGTGCGTCCCGCAGGGGAGAGCCCTGTACGTTTTATGTCAGCTCGGATCCCCTGACGGAACCTTTTACTCCGGTAAGTACAATATTTGACTTCTGGGATCCGGATATTTTTGAGGATGAGGACGGGCGGATTTATTTTTACTGGGGCTGCACAAACAAAGAGCCGATTTGGGGGATTGAAATGGATCCGGTTACTCTGCTTCCTGTCGGCGAAAAGCAGGCCATGTTCGGAGAGAACGAGGCGCATCACGGCTGGGAGAGAAAAGGGGACAACAACAAGCTTTCGGAGCCGGTGACGGAGATGGATCGTCTGATCAGGCAGCATGTAGGGACGAAGCCCTTTATCGAAGGCGCCTTTATGACGAAGCATCGGGGAAAGTATTATCTCCAGTATGCCGCTCCCGGCACGGAGTGCAATGTATATGCGGACGGAGTTTATGTCTCCGATCGGCCGCTGGGCCCCTTTGTTTATCAGGCACATAATCCCTTTTCCTCAAAACCGGGCGGCTTTATCACCGCGGCGGGCCATGGCAGCACCATCAGAGACAGGTATGGAAACTGGTGGCACGCGTCTACCATGCGGATCAGCGTCAACGAAAGCTTTGAACGGCGTATCGGGCTGTTTCCCTGTGGTTTTGACGAAGACGGAATGCTGTATTGTAATCAGAATTTTGCGGATTATCCCTACGTGATGCCGAAAGGACAAAGGACGGAGGAAGAAGATGCTCTGCCGCAGATGTGTCTGCTGTCCTGCCGCTGTAAGGCTTCCGCTTCCAGCGCCCAGGAGGGCTTTGGGCCGGAGAAGGGAGTAGACGAAAGCATCCGTACCTGGTGGGCAGCCCGGGAGGATGACGCGGCGCCTTGGTATGAAATAGATTTGGGCGCGGTGAGGCAGGTCCGGGCAATTCAGATCAATCTGGCGGATCATAAAATGCCCCCGCAGAATATTTCCCAATCCGAAATGGTTGGCAATCAGACCGGCGCCAGGCATATTTTTGTACAACCGCAGATTACGGGTTATCTCCTGGAGGGCTCCGCAGACGGCCGGGAATGGATGACGCTGCTGGATGCCGGGAAGGAGCGGAGCGACCGGCCTCATCGTCTGCTGGTGCCGGATGAGCCTGCGGATCTCCGGTATCTGCGTCTGAGCGGCTTTGCGATTCCTTTTGGCGGCGTGCCGGCAGTAAGCGGCCTGCGGGTATTCGGGCCTGCCCAGGGGGAGGCGCCGGAGTCGGTGAAGAGGGTGAAGGCGGTCCGCAGCGAGGACGGGTTGAATATTCTTTTGCAATGGAGCACTGCCGCCGGAGCACAGGGGTACAACGTGCGCTACGGCATCGCCCCTGAAAAGCTGTATAACAGCTGGCAGGTGATAAACGGCACCGAGCTGGACCTGAGTATGGTCAATGCCGGGCAGACTTATTATATTGCCGTGGACAGCTATGGTCCCGGGGGTGTGGCGGCCGGCGAAATTATGAGAGTGGAGGGATGAAAATGCCGATAAAAGCGGTGCAGCAGTTTATGCTGGGGACGGTGATGAACACCGAAGCCCAGGCAGCGGAGACGATGGCCGGAATGAAAGCCGCAGGGTACAATGGAATAGAGCTGTGCGGTTTTATGATTCACCCGGCAGGGTTGATGGTAAGGCTGATGACAAAGGCTGCGGGAATGCCCGTAGGGAAGGGCGGAAAGCTGGACTGGCCCCGGCTGGTGGCGGAATCCGGCCTGCAGGTGGTCAGCCTGCATATGGATCTGGGCAGCGTGGAGCGGGACGCCGCGGCGGTGGCGGAGGAAGCACGTAAATTTCATACGGACAAAATTGTGATCACCGGTATGTACCGATATCCTTACGGGGAGGCGAAGAAGGTGAAGGAGCTGGCAGGGCGGCTGAACGAGGCGGGAAAGGTGTTAAAAACGGAAGGAATTTCCCTGCTTTACCATAACCATAACTGTGAGTTTCTGCAGGTGGCTCCCGGGGTAAGCGGTTATAGTCTTCTGATCGGGGAGACAGATCCGGAGTTCGTCAATTTTGAATTTGACAGCTATTGGTGCGGAGAATGCGGCGCCGATCCGCTGGTGGTGATGGAGCGGCTGGGAACGCGGATGAAGTTATGGCATATCAACGACAGGGGTACCCGTCAGAGCGGTCCCTGCATGACGCCGATCTTAAAGAGCGACAGCATGGAGCTGGGAACCGGGGCCATGCCTCTGGAAGCATTGTCCGAAAAAGCTTTGGCAGCAGGGGTGAAAGCGGTGATTCTGGAGAGTCATCGGAACTGGATTGACAACAGTCCCGTGAGAAGCTTTGAGGTAAGCGCGAAATTTATCAACAGCCATTTTTAAGCGGAGGAATTCATATGTATGAGGAATTAAGAAAGCGGTTTATACAGGCGCAGAGTCCCTTCGCGGAGGGGGCTGTGGATGTATTCGAGCAGCGGATTGTGGTGCGGAACGTGAAAAAGGCCGCACTTTCCATTACGGCGCTGGGAGTTTACGAGGCGGAAATCAACGAAGAAAAGGTAGGAGATATTCTATTTGCTCCCGGATATACCTATTATCACAGGCAACTCCAGGCCCAGACCTATGATGTGACCAGGATGCTTACGGAGGGGGAGAACGTGTTGCGGGTTTATCTGGGGCAGGGCTGGTACTGCGGGAGGTATACTTTTGATAACAAGTGCGGAGTTTACGGAGAGCATTCCGCCGTTTCCTGGATTTTAATGGTGGAGCAGGAGGACGGGAGCAGAATGTTTGCCAGCGACGGCGGGGATGTGGAAATGCTGGAGAGTCCTTATGAATATGCGGGACTCTACGACGGTGAGGTTTATTACGCCAGGAAGCCCGTGCCTGCCGGGAAAAAAACCGTCCTCTATGAGGGGAAGCTTCCGGAGGTAATTGAGGAAGGGATTCTTTATACGAAGGTGCAGGAAGAAATGCCGGTGCAGTCCGCAGTAAGAAGGGGAGATGTAACCATCCTGGATTTCGGCCAGAATTTTGCAGGCTTTATTGAGATTGATCCGGCCTTTATGGAAGGAGAGACATTGAAGCTGCGCCACGGGGAAATCCTGAATGCCGACGGCAGCCTTTACACTGCTAATCTGCGAAAGGCCAAGGCGGAGCTGGTTTATCATAAGGGGGATTTGCGGGAGAAGTACAGGCCGAGATTCACCTTTATGGGCTTTCGTTACGCGGAGCTTTCGGGGGTGGAGTATGTGCCCGGCCTGGTGACGGCTTATGCAATTCACAGTCAGATGGAGCGCACGGGATTCTTCACCTGTGAAAATAAAAAGGCAGAGCAGCTGTATCGCAATCAGCTTTGGGGGCAGCGAAGCAATTATCTCGAGGTCCCCACTGACTGCCCTCAGCGCGACGAGCGGATGGGATATACAGGAGACGGGCATGTTTTTGCCCTCACAGGGGCTTATAATTACGATACGGAAAGGTTTTTGGCCAAATTTTTAAAGGATATTCGTTATACGCAGGCAGACAACAGCGAGGGGTATGTAGCGCCGGTGGTGCCCGCCCGGGGGCCGGAAGGAATAGGCTTCATGTCCATGCTGGGCTGGGGAAATGCGGTCACCATTCTGCCCTATATGATGTGGAAACAGTTCGGAACACTTCGCTATCTGGAAGAGCAGTATGACAGCATGAAGACTCATGTAGAGTGTGAAATTCGGCATATGGGCAAGGGGCTGATGGGGAAAAAGGAGCTGTGGATCAGCCCCAGCCTTGGGGACTGGCTGGCTCCCGGCAGGGATGTAAAATACATGGCTATGCACAACGGGCCGGTATCCAACGCTTTTATCGTTAATGATCTGCGTATCATGACGGAGGCGGCCGGACTGTTTGACAAGACGGAAGACAGGGAACGATACTCCGGGCAGCTGGAAAAAACCATTGCCGCATATCTGAAGGCTTTTGTCAAAAAGGACGGGTCCATGAAGGATGATTATCAGGGAGCTTATGTGATGGCTCTGCAGATGGTAATTCCGAAGGGCGGGCTTTGGGACGGCTGCTTTGCCGGACTTGTCGAAAAACTGCGGAAGGAGGGCATGCAGACAGGATTTTTTGCCACAGAGCATCTGCTGCCTCTGTTGGCGGATAACGGGGAGGAAAAGCTGGCCTTTGATCTGCTGTTGAACGAAAAATGTCCCGGCTGGCTGTATCAGGTAAACTGCGGAGCCACTACCACCTGGGAGCGGTGGGATGCCCTGCGGCCGGACGGCACGGTCAACGAGAGCAAAATGTCGGGGGACAATATGGTCTCCTTTAATCATTATTCTTTCGGCAGTGTGGGAGAATTTTATTATCGTTATATATTGGGGATTCAGCCGCTGGAGCCGGGATATGCAAGGGTGAGGATCCGGCCCTTTGTGGACAGGCGGCTGGGAAACGTCAGCGGAAGCTATCGCTCCCGGGCCGGGGAGATTAAGGTTTCCTGGAGAATAGAAGAAGATCGGGTACGGGTGGAAACGGAAACACCGGTGCCGGCGGAGGTCATACTGCCGGACGGGGCGGTGCAGGAGGTTTCACCGGGGGGCTATGTGTGGCAGTGCAGTCTGTAAAAGGCACGTCGAGGTGCCATGCCGGCAGCGCAGCCTGTAAAAGACGCCTTGCACTGTCATGGCTTTGCCTTCTGGAAATGCTGGTAATCCTTGGAGTGGTTCCAGCTGCCGCCCCAGGTAAAGCCATGCTGGATAAACAATTTATAACACAGATCTTCTTCGTCAATCTTGTAAGGGAAGTTTAAGGTGCGGTCCGCATAGCTTTCGCCTGAGGCAGGGGATACATTCCGGGTGCCGTCCTTATTATAGGTAATATAAGGATTGTAAAGGGGATTGATGTCAATGGCAAGCCCGTAAGAGTGCTTGGAAAGGCTGGATTTTCCCGGTACTGTCCGGTAGTTGAAGCAGGAGGTATTATTATCCTCCATGGAAGCCGTGTCGTCCCCGTCGTATTCATCAATTAAAAGTACCTTTTCCAGCCGGTATTCATTATTGTAAAGCTCATAAAAAATTTCCACCAGATCCTGGGCGATGTATTCGTTGCAGATCAGCTCGCCTTCTGCAGGATTACCGTCAAAATCATAATGCAGAATATGCACATAGCGCAGCTCGTCCAAAGTAATTTTTACGGAAGCAGAGGAATCTGCACCGGAAGTATCCTCTTCGGAATCCGCGGCATTCGACGGCTTTTGCGTACTCGGATAAGAAATGCCTGTCATATAACGTCGAAGCTCGTCGGATATGGGCTCGTAATAAAACCCTTCTTCGTAGGTAACTCTGTCCTCTAACTGGGAGCTGCCGTTTAAGGAGGCGCCGGTAAGAAGAGAAACAGGCGTCATGGTTTCCGCCGGATTCTGCAGGTTTTCCGCCTTGTCGTTTTTTTCCTCCCCGTTACTGCCGCTGTCATCCCTGTCTGCATCGTTATCCCTGATATTGTCTTCTACATCTGTGCTGTCGGTGTCGCTCTTCGAGTCGCTGCCATCGTTCCCGTCATCTTTTTCCGCATTCGTGCCGTCAGCGCCGGTATCGTTCTTCGAGTCTCCATCATCATTCCTGTTATTTCCGTCTGCAGGTGTACTGCTGTAATCCGCACTTTCGCTTTCCGTGCCGTTTAGTTTTTCATATTCTGCCAGACTCATGGAATTTTTCTGGAGCATTCTTAAAAAGCCGCCGGCGACTATGGCGATAGCCGCAAGGAATACCACCGTTTTTATGATTTTTGATTTATCCATTGTTCCCTCGTTTTACTTTTATTTTATTTCAGGAAGACTATTGCCTATTATTGGCAATTGACTTCATGCCGGGCGCCTGTCCTATAGAATTAACTATGAGGACATTATACTATGAAATATACAGATTGAGAATGGCTTTTTTCGACAGGGGGAGATATAATAGTAACGGGCAATATCCATAAGCATTATCAATGCAGGACAAAGAAACAAAAGTAGGAAAAATGAAATAGGAAAAAAGCAAAATAGGGAAAAGAAATGATAGATATGTGATAAAAAAGCAACAGACAAACGATAAGCAGATGAAAAGAGGGTTATATGAAGAAAGTGATCGGCTTTATGAAAAGGGAAGCGGTATTGTGCGCAGCATTACTGCTGGCGGCTGTTTCGGCATGTGTGATTCTGCCGGATCAGGAGTACGCGGAATACATAGATCTGCGGACGCTGGCGATTCTGTTCGGTTTGATGAGCGTCATGGCGGGATTACAGAAGATAGGGGTATTCCGCCGGATTGCCTGCGGACTTTTAAAAAGGGTGGGAAGTCCTGTAAGTTTGGTGATGGTATTGATGTTGCTGTGTTTTTTTTCTGCAATGCTGATTACCAATGATGTAGCGCTGATTACCTTTGTACCCTTCACCTTTACCCTGTTGGAGATGCTGGGGGAAGAGCAAAGGCGGAGGCTGGCGCTGCCCATGGTGGCGATGCAGACCATAGCCGCTAATTTGGGCAGTATGCTGACGCCGGTGGGTAATCCGCAAAATCTGTACCTCTACGGCGCGTCCGCAATGTCCATCGGCAGCTTTGTTCTGCTGATGCTGCCCTATGCGGCTGCTTCGCTGCTCCTGTTATTGATTTGGGGACTGATCCTGGGCAAAAGCTGTAAAGGCGGATGGAATAACGGGATGGAGAAGATAGAAGGGCAGGAGACGACAGATTTTCGTTCAAAATCAGTATTGGTTCCGCTGATCGTTTATCTGGTACTGTTCCTGCTCTGCCTGCTGGCAGTGGCCCGTATGATTCCCTGGCAGGCGGTGCCGGTGATGGTTTTTCTGGCGGTTTTACCGATGGACAGGAAGATTCTGGCCAAGGTAGATTATTCGCTGCTGTTGACTTTTGTGGGATTTTTCATTTTTGTCGGCAATGTGGGGCGAATTCCTGCCTTTCGGTTTTTTTTGCAGGAAGCTGTGGCGGGCAGGGAGGTATATGCCGCCATTGCTGCCAGCCAGGTCATCAGTAATGTGCCGGCGGCCCTTCTTTTGTCAGGCTTTACAAACGCATACGAACAGCTGCTGATTGGGGTGAATCTTGGCGGGCTGGGGACGCTGATTGCTTCTATGGCCAGTCTGATTTCGTATAAGTATGTGGCTAAGGAAGAAAGCAGCCGCAAGGGAGCCTATATCCTGATTTTTACGGTGAGTAATCTTTGCTTTCTGGCAGCGCTCGTGATTTTTCATGTATTGTGGGGGAAGAGATAAGCAGGGGAGAATTTGAATCCGGCCGCCTGAGCTGGAAGTTATTGCCCCAGGTGGCGCGAATTGCTGCAAGGCTGAACTGTTACCCGGGAGATGTGGAATTGTCAGGAAAATCTTGTAATTTGGCAGAAGTTTTACTATAATAAATGAGCGCGGCAAAAGCAGGCGGGATGAAAAGGAAAATAATGGGAACATGGGGATTATCAAAGCGGAAGACGTAACATTTGAATATATCAGGCGGGACGAGGAAGGCAATGTGGAGGGAATCACCACTGCAGTGGACAAGGTGAGCCTGGATGTAAGGCAGGGGGAGTTCATTGCCATTCTGGGGCATAACGGTTCCGGAAAGTCAACCTTGGCGAAGCATATCAATGCCATATTATATCCGACGGAGGGAACGATGTGGGTGGACGGAATGAATACCACGGAGGAAAGCAAGGTATGGGAGATCCGCCGCACGGCCGGTATGGTGTTTCAGAATCCGGATAACCAGATCATTGGGCAGGTGGTGGAAGAAGATGTGGGCTTCGGTCCCGAGAATATGGGCATACCTACAAAGGAGATCTGGGAGCGGGTGGAAGAAAGCCTTAAGGCGGTAGGTATGTATGAATTCCGCAAACACTCGCCCAATAAGCTTTCCGGCGGTCAGAAGCAGAGAGTTTCCATAGCCGGGGTTCTGGCCATGCACCCCAAATGTATCGTACTGGATGAGCCCACGGCGATGCTGGATCCCAAGGGCCGCAAGGAGGTTATACGGGCGGTGCGGGCCCTGAACGACGTGGAAAAGGTGACGGTGATTCTGATCACTCATTACATGGAAGAGATCATTCATGCGGACAGAGTGTTTGTGATGGATAAAGGGAAGGTGGCCATGGAAGGCACGCCCAGGGAGATTTTTTCCAGGGTGGAGGAACTGCAGGATCTGAGGCTGGATGTACCTCAGGTGACGCTTCTTGCGTATGAGCTGCAAAAGAGAGGAATTCGGCTGCCGGACGGAATACTCACGGCCCGGGAGCTTGCAGATGCGCTGCTTTCCGATTGAATGCGGGATTGCCGGACGGCGTAAATCAGGACAACGGAGATAATGCAATGTCGATCATATTGGATCATGTTAATTATATATATAGCGCGGATACGCCCTTGGCGGTAAAGGCTTTGGACGACATCTGCCTGCAGATTCCGGACGGTCAGTTCATCGGCATCATAGGCCATACCGGTTCCGGGAAGTCAACCCTGGTGCAGCATTTGAACGGATTGCTGAAGGCTAGCTCCGGCAGTATCTATTTTAACGGTGAGGACATTTATGACAGGGATTTTGACAGAAAGATGCTGCGGGGAAAGGTAGGACTGGTATTTCAGTACCCTGAGCATCAGTTGTTTGAGATAGATGTGTTTACGGATGTCTGCTTTGGACCGAAGAATCTGGGATTGGATAAAAAGGAGGTAGAGCTTCGGGCTTATGACGCCCTGCGAAAGGTGGGACTGCCTGACGAGCTGTTCTATCAGTCGCCTTTTGAACTGTCAGGCGGTCAGAAGAGGCGGGCAGCCATAGCGGGAGTCCTTGCCATGAAGCCGGAGGTGCTGGTATTGGATGAGCCTACGGCCGGTCTGGACCCAAGGGGGCGGGAGGAAATTCTGCATCAGATCAGAGAGCTTCAGAAAAAGACAGGCATGACCGTCATCCTGGTATCTCACAGCATGGAGGATGTGGCGGAATATGTGGACCGAATCATTGTCATGAACAGGGGACGGGTTCTGTATGACGATGTGCCCAGGGAGGTTTTCCGGCACTGTGAAGAGCTGGAAGCGGTAGGGCTGGCACCGCCTCAGGTGACCTATATTCTGCGGGAGCTGCAGGGCAGGGGACTGCCTGTGGATACGGATGCCACTACCGTTGAAGAGGCGGCGGAGGCGGTTATGAAAGCGCTTGCCAATTTCTCACAGGAGAAAAATAAGTATGCTACGTGATATTACATTAGGACAATATTATCAGACAGAGTCGGTGATCCACAGGCTGGATCCGAGAGTTAAGCTGGCAGGTACCCTGCTGTTTATTATCTCTCTGTTTTTTTTCAAAAATTTTATAGGCTACTTCATTGCGGCATCCTTTCTGTTTCTGGTGATCCGGCTCTCTCATGTACCTTTTCGATTTATGGTGAAGGGAATGCGGGCGATATTGTTTTTGCTGCTGCTTACGGTGACTTTCAATCTGTTCCTGACGCCGGGAGAGCCGCTGGTTACCATGTGGAAGCTGACAATTACCAAGGAAGGCTTAAGAACGGCAGGTACCATGGCGGTCCGACTGATTTTGCTGGTGGTGGGATCTTCCGTCATGACCTTGACAACCACGCCCAACAACCTGACGGACGGTATGGAGAAAGGTCTGGGATTTCTAAAAATTTTTCGTGTTCCGGTGCATGAGGTGGCCATGATGATGTCCATTGCGCTGCGATTCATTCCCATATTAATGGAAGAGACGGACAAAATTATGAAGGCTCAGATTGCCAGAGGTGCGGACTTTGAGAGCGGAAATCTCATCCGCCGGGCCAGGGCACTGGTGCCGTTGATGGTTCCGCTGTTTATCTCGGCATTCCGTCGGGCCAATGATCTTGCCATGGCCATGGAGGCGAGCTGTTAACGAGGGGGCGGAGGCAGAACAAAAATGAAGCCTTTGATCTATAAAAAGCGTGACGGGCTCGCGTATCTGTGCATTCTGATCTATCTGACAGCCGGTATCTGGCTGGGGCGCCTGCAGTTGCCGCTAGTGGGCTGAAGAATGCCAAGAGGAGGCATTCTTCTCGAAACGTTAGCTCCGTGGGATTGGTTTGTGCCGCTGAAGCGGCATGTCCGGAAATGTGAGGGAATATGAAGCGAATTCGTTTGACGGTAGCCTATGACGGAACAAATTATCATGGCTGGCAGATTCAGGACAACGGTAATACCATAGAAGCCGAGTTGAACAGAGCGCTGTCGGATCTGTTTGGAGAGCAGATCCAGGTGATTGGGGCCAGCCGGACAGATGCGGGAGTTCATGCTTTGGGGAATGTGGCTGTCTTTGATACGGAGAGCCCTATGGCCGCTTCAAAGGTTTCCTATGCGCTGAACCAGAGGCTGCCGGAGGATATTCGCATCCAGAAATCCGAAGAGGTTCCGAAGGACTGGCATCCAAGGCACTGCGAAAGCCGAAAGACATATGAGTACCGGATCTACAGGGGAGAATTTCCCATGCCGGTGAAAAGGCTGTATTCTCATTTCGTCTATTATCCGCTGGATGTGGATAAAATGCGGGAGGCGGCTGCATATCTGGAAGGAAAGCATGATTTTAAAAGCTTCTGTCAAACAGGTTCTCAGGTGGAAAGCACAGTGAGGATCCTGTATCTGGTGCTGGTGGAGGAACAGGGGGCCGATCTGGTGATCCGGGTCTGCGGCAGCGGCTTTTTATATAACATGGTACGGATTATCGTGGGAACCCTGCTGGAGGTGGGACAGGGAAAGCGTGTGCCGGAGTCCATGACGGAGATACTGACGGCCCGCGATCGTTCGGCGGCGGGGCCTACCGCCCCGGCCAGGGGGCTGACGCTGGTAAGGTATGAGTTTTTGTGACAGACAATATTTTAACTGAGCCAGGAAATTAGCAGGGAGTCGTAACAAAGATACCGGTGCCTGAAAATGGGTGCCATAGATATAGTCAGAAGAATCAAAAGTAAAAACTGCCTGAGCGGCTAACAAGGGGGAATATACGTGAGAAAAATAATCAGTATGGTGTTGTCATTCATACTGGCGGTGTCCTTGTCTGCAGGCTGCGGAGTGAAGGAGGATGGGAACGGAGCCTTGAACGGAAGCCAGGGAGGTTCCGGAGATTCCCCTACTTCCGAGGCTGCCGGTGACGTGTCGCCGGTGAGCCTTGGAGAAAATATGCTTTCCGTGCGGGAGATCAGAAGTATTCATTTCGAAAAGCCGGAAGAGGGGTATAGGGTCAGCAATACTTTTTGGGACTTTATGGATGGCAAGGTCTGGATGTTCCGGGTGGAATTCTTGAATGAAAACGGCATTGCGGGAAAACAGCGTGTCTGTATGCAGGTCTATGACAGCAGCACGAAGAAGGTGAAGCAGCAGGTGCTGGCGCCGGAGATTGAGGGGCATGATGAGTATTGGATCAGTTCCGTGGGCCTGACGGATCAGGGGGAGATTTCCTTTAAGATGGAGGAACAGGCAGGGGAAGAGAGAACCTTTTTCCTGGTAAAGACGGATGTAGAGGGGCAGGTGCTGGAGGTGACAGCCCCCTTTCCCAATGAAGAGGACTATCCCTGGAATATGGATTGGAATTCCCAGACAAAGGTGTTTCACCTGGCAGACGGCAGAACCGTGATCAGCCGATGGGATGAAGAGGCACAGACTGCCGTTTTGACCTGGTTTGACAGCGGAAAAGCCGGACAGGAGATTGGCCGACTGGCGGGAGAACAGCCGGCAGCGTTTTGCTGTGACAAGGCGGGAATTCTGTACTTCATGACAGGCAATAGCCTGATCTGCTGGGATACCGAAAAAAACCAAAAGGAAGAGCTTTTCGGGCGGAATGAAAACGGAGTTGGGTTCAGTTCACATGCGGGCCTGTTTTTGACAGATGACGGCGAGCTGTTGTTCTGCACGATAAACGAGGGGGAATACCTTGCCTATGTGCTTACAGACGAGGAAATCGTACATGACGAGGAACTCAGGCTTTCTTATGTGCTTGATCCGACTGACGGCCAAAGCTATCTCCCCAAGTGTGTTGCCAAGTATGCTCATGAGACAGGGGGGCTTCCTGTTGTTGTGGAAAAGGAACAGGAAAAATATCAGGAGGATTACAGAAACCGGATATTTGCGGAGCTGGCAGCCGGTAAAGGACCGGACATTTTGTATCTTTCCCGGGAGGATCTGCAGCTATTGGCTGAGAAGGGGGCTCTTTGCGATCTGTCCGACATGATTCCGGAGGATGTAAAAGAGGTAATGATTCCGGCAGCGTTGGAGCTTGGGGTTGTGGACGGAAAGATGTTGGGCTTTACGCCCCAGGTGGAGTTTTTATCCTTGATAACCGCCGATGCGATCTGGGCGGAAGACAGCTGGAGTCTGGACGAATTTCTGGAGGTTGCGGAGTCCGTGGAGGACTGGGAGATCATGATATGGTATTTGGGCAGGGATCTGACCGGCACCATGCTTCTGGACATATTGATGAGCGATGTAGAAAATGGGTCTCTGCTGGATCTGGAGCAGGGAGTCAGCTACCTTGACGGCGATAAGTTTGTGAGGATTCTTGAGCTTTGTAAACAGCGCCGTCAGAGTAACAGAGAGATGGACAGAGAGGAATTTATTGGTCTGATGAAAGAAGGAAATGGCATGGCCGAGTGGCGCTGGATCAGTGATCTTTCGTCCTTTTCCGCTATCATGGAAAGCTATGGAGAAGACTGCAGCCTTGTGGGCTACCCTGCGGAAAGAGGAAGCGGGAATTATGCCCGTGCCGCATATCCTTATGGCTATCTGGCAGTCAATGCAAATACGGAGCATAAAGAGGAAATCGGGAAGTTCTTTGCTTATCTGCTGGACTACGACAAGCAGTTTTCGGTGGATGACTGCAGCGTCAGGATGGATGTGATCCGCAACAGCGTGCTGTATAATGAGATACAGGAATGTTATATGATGCGTATTTCGGACAATGCGGACCATATGGTGGTTCGGAACCTGGCCGCGAAGCCGGACGGAAACACCTGGCTGGAAGAGTATCTGGAATTTCTGGAGAATTGCCGGCCGCAGCCTGTATTGCCGGGACAGATTTCAAAAATCATTTCGGAAGAGCTGTCGGCATTTTTAGAGGGAGACAAAAGTGCGGAGGAGACGGCGGAGATTATGCACCGCAGGGTACAGCTGTACCTGGATGAGACAAGGTAAAAGGGAAGTAAAGGCCTGCAGCCGATTGCTCTTTTTTCCAAAATAAGCTTGACAGAGGAAATTCGGTATAATATAATACATAAATGTGCGACAGTGTTTCTATGCGCTGATACCAAAGCCCCGGTAATGCGCTGAAATAGAAAATAATCTGAAAAACCGAAGCTGCTGAAACTGGTTCGGTATGAACGTTGAAGAAAAAGTAATACGGAGGGAATATCATGAAAACATTTACGCCCAGTGCTGCTGCCATCGAAAGAAAGTGGTATGTGGTAGACGCTACAGATATGACTCTTGGCCGCCTTTCTTCTGAGGTTGCCAGGATTTTGCGGGGAAAGCATAAGCCCATTTTTACCCCCCATCTGGATACAGGCGATTATGTAATCGTTGTGAATGCAGAGAAGGTCAAGGTGACCGGCAAAAAGATGGATCAGAAGGTG
>CAZAMX010000010.1:0-22970 GCA_964486095.1 uncultured Acetatifactor sp.
TCGTGGATTCAATTCATAACGATAATTCCTTTGAGCAGACATGGAGTAAAGAAACGAAAAGCTGGACGTAAATACATAAAGTTAGTAATATGCCACAGACTGATAGGGCTTATGAACGGAGCAGTATATGCGGATGTTCGGGAGCGAAAATTCTAAAATTTTTTTGCTATAATGCTGCTTTCTTTTGACAAAACCCAAGTTTATCGCAGGATCCCCCATTTTAGTAATCCTAATATCGCTAAATGTGCAGGATAGAATAAATAGAAAAACCATTTATGTATTTTCGCTTTACTGCCACATTGTTCGCTATAGAGAAAAATAAGCATGAGCGGAACAAACAGCACACCCAACTGATACCATGAAGAATGGAAACCAGCATATATGATCATTAAGGCATTAGGAACAAAGAAAGTTAATGTAAAAGCTGTCCATTTAGTTTTCGGTCTGTTACGGTATATATGAACAAACAAACTGCCAAGTACGTTCATAAATGCCCAGTCTCCTATACAAGAAAGCAGGCATAACAGGATAATACAGACGATTTTTGCTGATTTTTTCATCTTAGGACTTTCCCATATTCTGATGGCACTAAGGCCAAGGAAAAGCGTAAAGATAACGCTCTGCAAAGGATTTAATAAAATAAGCCCGTTTTCAAAATTAAGAAGTAGGGAGCCGAATTCGAAATATACAAACGCCGGCCAGGAGATAAATGCAAAAAGAGCAAGTCTATACTTATCTCTGTTTGTTACCCATATTATTTTCAAAACCGAGTATTCCTGCCTCTGACGAGTAATTTAATATTTGCCCTAACCTGTCTAAAATGATAGAATAGCTTCAGGGGCCGAATGACCGGCCATAGGATTAAAATCCTCAAAACAGGATCATGGAGGGGCAGCAGAAAATGTACGACAAAAAAGCATGGCTGAAAAAGATTGATGAGGTAATTGCAAAGGGGCCTTACAGGGCGGACTGGAATTCACTTTCCGCATACCGGGTGCCGGAGTGGTATAAGGACGCGAAATTTGGTATTTTTATCCACTGGGGGGTTTACAGCGTCCCGGCCTTCGGGAACGAGTGGTATTCCCGGAATATGTATATTCAGGGCAGCCCGGAGTTTGAACATCACAGAAAGACTTATGGGGATCAGAAAGACTTTGGCTATAAGGATTTCATTCCCCTGTTTAAAGCGGAAAGGTTTGAGCCGAAAGAATGGGCGGAGCTTTTCAAAAAAGCAGGCGCGCGGTATGTGGTGCCGGTGGCGGAGCATCATGACGGGTTCCAGATGTATGACAGTGAGATTTCCAGGTGGAACGCCGCAGGTATGGGACCGAAGCGGAATGTGCTGGGGGAGTTGTCCGAGGAATTTAACAGGCGGGGTATGGTGAACGGCGCGTCCACTCACCGCATTGAACACTGGTTTTTTATGGGTCATGGAAAGGAATTTGAGAGCGATATTACGGATGCGGAGCAGGAGGGGGATTTCTACTGGCCGGCCATGCCGGAGCGGGATCACTATGATCTTTTCAGCGAGCCTGCGCCGTCAAAGGAATTTCTGGAGGACTGGATGATCCGGACCTGCGAGCTGATCGACAGGTATCGAATAAAGATTTTGTATTTTGACTGGTGGATCCAGCATCAGAGCGCAAAGCAGTATCTTCAGAAAATAGCGGCATACTACTACAACAGGGCCGCTGAATGGGGGGAAGAGGTGGTCATTTGCTATAAGCATGACGCATTTATGTTTGGTACTGCTCTGGTAGATATTGAGCGGGGGCAGTTCGCGGATATACAGCCCTTTTACTGGCAGACGGATACTGCCATTGCAAAGAATTCCTGGTGCTACACGGAAAACAATGATTTTAAAAAAGCGAAGGACATTTTGTGCGACCTTGTGGATATTGTCAGCAAGAACGGTAATCTATTGCTGAATGTGGGACCTAAGGCGGACGGAACCATCTCCGATGAAGACAAGGCAGTGCTGCTGGAAATCGGTGAGTGGATGGAGAAAAACGGAGAGGCCATCTATGGCAGCAGGCCCTGGCGGATCGCGGCGGAGGGGCCCACAAAGGTGGCGGAAGGCCAGTTTACGGACGGCAAGGACAAGGTATTTACTGCCGAGGATTTCCGGTTTACCGTAAAGGGGGACAGCCTGTATGCCATCTGCCTTCATTACCCGGAGGACGGAAGGGTAACGATTAAGGCGCTGGGCGAGCAGGACGCTTCCCATCTGCCTAAATTTCATGGCATTATTAAGAGGATTGAAATATTGGGCTTTGAGGAACAGCCGGTGTGGAACCGGGACGGTGAGGGACTGCATATTGAAACGGGGACGGTAAAAAGCGACAAGCCGGTAGTGTTTAAGGTTACGTTAATGTAGCGGGAGGGTCAGGATGCGTTTTTCAGCGACGGAAGAAAATGTAAGAATTACAGGAAGAACATTGTTTGTGGAGGATACCCGGTATCTGGGTTTTTCCGGCAGTAGCATTTCCTTTACCTTTAAAGGGAAGAGAGCGCAGGCATCCATCTGGAGCAATGCCAATGAGTGGGGGGAAGGCAGCGGTGCACTGCGGGGCTGGATCGCGGTCTACATTGACGGGGCCAAAGAGCCGGAAAGGCGCATTTGCCTGGACAGGGAAGAAGCGCTCTACACCCTTTATGAAAGTGAACAGGAAAGGGAAGTCACCCTTACGGTGGTCAAATATTCCGAGGCGGCTTTCGGGAAGTGCGGTATCCGTTACCTTGAGATTGACACGGACAGGCTGATGCCGCCGCCTGCCCATAAGGAACGGAAGCTGGAAATCATCGGAGATTCCATTACCTGCGGCTATGGGGTGGAGGCAGAGAATGAACAGCAGGCTTTTCAAACGGCTACGGAAAATCCCGCAAAGTCCTATTCCCTGCTGACGGCTGGGGCGCTGGACGCAGAGGCAAGCTTGATTTCCTGGAGCGGCAACGGTATCATATCAGGCTACGTAGACGAGACGGCGGAAGCGCCCTCGGACGGCTGTCTGATGCCTAAAATTTATGAATATACGGATCTCTCCGGCTCCGAAACGTTATACGGGCCGGATGAGAGGAAGTGGGAAAAATGGGACTTCAGCCGGTTTGTGCCGGATATGATATTAGTGAATCTGGGTACCAATGACTGCAGCTGGTGTAAGGACATTCAGGAGAGAAAAAACCATTACAGGGCTCAATACGTGGAGTTTTTAAAGGCGATCCGGGGGCATAATCCTCAGGCGCAGATTTTGTGTATGCTGGGGACGATGGATCAAAGAGTGTTAAAGGAAGCGGAAGAGGCTGTCAGGACTTTCTCGGAGACAGCAAAGGATGATGCCGTCCATTTCCTGGCCCTGCCGCCGCAAAACCCGGAGGACGGCTACGGGGCGGACTGGCATCCAAGTCCTCTGACCCAGAAGAAAACGGCAGAGCTTGTAACAGCCGAGATTCGGCGGATTATGGATTGGCAGTGCGAGAAGAGTTTCTAGCTGCTCACAGCAGAGGCTGTTTCGCAGAGAAACTCTAAGTCTCGCACCAGAGAATGCCCAAAGTACGGGCATTCTCCGCGCAGATTTGAGATTCTGCGGAGCGGAATCATGGAGTTCCGGACTTGCACCGAGTTCATTGATTGTTTGACCGGCATGTTTGGCAGTGCGAACGGAATGAAGATTTTCTAGGGTCAGAAAATACCTGACCTAAGAAAATCTAAGTCATTCCGGGAAATAGAAGCGTAGGAGAAATCTGGTTATGAAAATATATTTGATGCGGCATGGGGAAACGGAATATAACAGGGTTGGCAGACTGCAGGGGCAGAGCGATATTCCTCTGGATGAGTTTGGCATTGAGCTGGCGAAGAAGACGGCGGAGGGCCTTAAAGGGGTAAACTTTGACGCTGTTTTCAGCTCGCCCTTACAGCGGGCACTGGAAACGGCCCGGATTGTAGCCGGCAGCAGGAAGGTGGAAGTGGAGACGGATGAGCGTCTGAAGGAGATTCATTTCGGCGCCGGAGAGGGAGCCCGTTTTGACGAGGCAAAGAGGGACGAATCCCATCCGGTCCATAACTTTTTCTGTAAGCCGGAATGCTATTTTCCCACAGGAGAGGCGGAATCCTTTGACCGGGTCAGGGAGAGAGGAAGGTCCTTTCTGGAGGATAAAATTTTCCCGCTGGAGAGCAGGCTTACCGCGGAAGGCAGTGCCATGGATGGCAATGTTCTGATTGTGGCCCATGGGGCTTTCAACCGCTGCATCTTAAACAGGATCGCAGGAATTCCGGACAGGGAGTTCTGGAAAATCAACCTGCCCAACTGCGCAGTGTCCATTCTTTCCCTGGAAGGGGGAGAACTTCGGATCCTGGAGGAAAGCCGGGTTTATTACGGTACGCCGGTGAACGGAAGGCCTTAGCGTGAGGGAAAGTTCTAATTTAGAAAGGCATGGTTATTAGGATGACAGACATTTTCGATACACATGCGCATTATGACGACGAAGCTTTTGACGAGGATCGGGAGGTTCTGCTGGAGGCTTTGCCGAAAAACGGGATTGCCAGGGTGGTGAATGTGGGCTCCAGCCTGGAGGGCTGCAGGCGGACCCTTGCACTGATGGAGAAATATGAGTATATTTACGGGGCCATTGGCATTCATCCCAGCGACAGCGGGGAGCTGGACGAGGAAGCCTTTGCCTGGCTTGGGCAGCAGTATCATTTGCAGAAGTGTGTGGCTGTGGGGGAAATCGGTCTGGATTATTACTGGCAGGAGCCGGAGAAGGAGATCCAGCAGAAGTGGTTCAGGCGGCAGTTAAATCTGGCCAGAGAGGTGAAGAAGCCCGTGATTATCCATTCCAGGGACGCGGCAAAGGATACGGCGGATATTTTAAAGGAGGAAAGGGCGGAAGACATTGGCGGTGTTATTCACTGCTACTCTTACACCAGGGAAATGGCCAGAACCTTTTTGAATATGGGCTTTTACTTCGGCATCGGCGGGGTGCTGACCTTTCAGAATGCCAGAAAGCTGAAGGAGGCAGTGGAGTACATTCCGCTGGACCGCATTGTCCTGGAGACGGATTGTCCCTATCTGGCGCCTGTGCCGAACCGGGGGAAACGGAACAGCTCCTTAAACCTTCCCTATGTGGCAGCCGCGCTGGCAGAAATTAAGGGTGTGGACGAAGAAACCGTGCGGCAGGCAGTATGGAAGAATGCCCATGAGCTGTATCGGCTGTGAGGCGGAAGCAGGATGGTTATCGGCAAAATATTATTGACTATCCGAACGGAAGATCAATGGCATTGTATGAGTTGGAGGTCTGATGTGAGAGCGGAGCATGAAAATGTATTTGAACAGGTGGAAAAGAATATAGATAATCTGGTGGAAAACAATGTAGACTGGACGGCCACTGCCAGCAGGGAGAGCCTTGAGGCAGCGAGAGCGGGGAAGCTGAAATTACAGTTTTTTGACAGGGATGTACCGGAAGAATGGTTAAAGGATATAAAAGGGAAAAAGGTTCTTTGCCTGGCAAGTGCAGGGGGCTTGCAGGCGCCGTTGTTTGCCTGTGCGGGGGCAGAGGTAACGGTTTTGGATCTATCCGGTAAAATGCTGGAAAAGGACAGGGAAATCGCAGAACAAGAGAACCTGCAGATTGAGATTGTAAAAGGAAATATGTGCGATTTATCCATGTTTGACGACGGCAGCTTTGATTACATTTTTAATCCCCCTTCCTTAATGTATATTCCTGAATTGAGCGTGGTATTTCGGGAATGCTATCGTGTACTGAAATGGGGCGGTGTCTTTATCGTGATGGCTCCTAATCCGATTAATTATGTCTGCGACTATATTGAGGATGAAAAGGGCGGATATTATAAGGCTGTGCATAGAATGCCTTTTTGCTCGAAGGATTATGATGATTCGGACTGGATCGAGTATGGACATACGATGGAAGAGTATTTGGGCGGACTGACGGAATGCGGCTTTTGGATCAACGGATATGCGGAATGCCAGATGGAGGATATTACGGAGCTGCAGTTTATGGTGAGAGCAGTCAAACACCCGTTGCAGGCAGGAGCAATGGTGAACCCAACGAAGTAAAAGTACATGGAAAAATCAGGCGAAGGGAAAGCCATTTGGGACGGAAGAGCCGGATATGGAAAATCCTGATATAAATAAAATAG
Organism: uncultured Acetatifactor sp.; assembly: GCA_964486095.1. GTDB lineage: Bacteria > Bacillota > Clostridia > Lachnospirales > Lachnospiraceae > Acetatifactor. The sequence goes on from CAZAMX010000010.1 coordinate 6,155, forward strand.
AGGGGACAAAGAAAGGAAGAAGAAAGGAAGAAGATATGGGGAATTTTGCGGAAAAAAGACTGATACACGGAGGGGATTACAACCCGGAGCAATGGCTGGACAGCCCGGAGATATTGGAACAGGACATCCGGCTTTTCAAGAAGGCAAAAATCAATGAGGTTTCTTTGGGAATCTTTTCCTGGTCCATGCTGGAGCCGGAGGAGGGAAAATTTGATTTTGGCTGGCTGGAGGATATAATTAATCGGCTTCATGATAATGACATCAATGTTATTTTATCTACGCCCTCCGGAGCCAGGCCCAAATGGCTGTCGGACAAATATCCGGAGGTACTCAGGGTGGAGGCGGACAGAAGGCGGAATCTTTTCGGCGGCCGTCATAACCACTGCTATACCTCCCCCATATATCGGCAGAAGGTGGGTATTATCAACAGAAAGCTGGCGGAGTGTTTCGGCTCCCGCCCCGGGGTGCTTGGCTGGCATATTTCCAATGAGCTTGGCGGTGACTGCCACTGTGATCTCTGTCAAAATGCTTTCCGCCAGTGGCTCAAACAAAGATACGGAACCATAGAAGAGCTGAATCAGGCCTGGGCCACTACCTTCTGGAGCCATCGGTACCAGTCCTTTGAGCAGATCGAGAGCCCGTCTCCTATCGGAGAGCGGGATCTTCACGGGCTGAAGCTGGACTGGAGACGGTTTGTGACGGACCGGACCGTTGATTTCGTGCGGGCGGAGGTACAGGCCATCCGGGATGGCGGTTCTGTACTGCCCATAACCACCAATATGATGTATTTTTACGGGGGCTTAAATTATCATAAGTTTGCAGAAGTGCTGGACGTGGCTTCCTGGGATAATTATCCCTTGTGGCATAAGGGGCCGGAGCCGGAGACCGCCGCAGAGGCAGGGGTATATTATGATATTATTCGCGGCATCTGCAGAAAGCCCTTTTTGCTGATGGAGTCCTGTCCGTCTTCTACCAACTGGCAGAGCGTCAGCAAGCTGAAAAAGCCGGGGATGCTCCTGGCGGCCTCTCTGCAGGCGATAGCTCACGGCTCGGACAGCGTGCAGTATTTTCAGATGCGCCAGAGCAGGGGCGCAAATGAGAAATTTCACGGCGCAGTAATTGACCACTATGGCGGAGAGGATACCAGGGTATTCCGGGAAGTGTCCCAGGTGGGGGAGGCGCTGGAGCAGCTTTCCGAGCTTACGGGCAGTGAGGTAAAGGCTTCCGTTGCCGTGATCTATGACTGGGAGAACCGCTGGGCCATGGAGGACGCCCAGGGCCCGCGCAACAAGGGACTTTATTATCAGGAGACCGTGACAAAGCTCCATAAGGCCTTTCGCAGGCTGGGACTGAACGTAGACCTGCCGGATATGGAGCAGGAGCTGGAGGAGTATTCGGTGGTGGCGGTGCCTATGGGTTACATGTTCCGCCGGGGCTTCGGGGAAAAGCTGAAAAATTATGTGGAGCAGGGCGGCCATCTGATCCTCACCTATTGGTCAGGTATTGTGGACGATACGGATTTATGTTTTCTGGGTGGCACACCTCACGGGCTGATGGAGGTCTGCGGCTTAAGAAGTACAGAAATAGACGGTTTGTATGACTGGGAGAGTAACAGCGGGGCTGTGGTGTCCGGGAACTCCCTGGGGCTTACAGGGGAATATCGGTGCAGCCATCTGTGTGATCTGGTGGAAACGAAGGGCGCGGAGGCAGTACTTACCTACGGCAGCGATTTTTATGCCGGAAAGCCGGCGCTGACGGCGCACAGCTATGGAAAAGGAATGGCTTATTATGTGTGTGCGGACTTTGAGGAAGATTTTTACGGAGATCTGTGCCGCAGGGTGGCCTTCGCTGCAGGGATAGAGCTTTTATGGCAGGACTTGCCGGAAGGGGTGGAGGTGAGTACTCGCCGGAATGAGCAGGCGGAATATCTCTTTATCCAAAATTTCAATCCGTCGGCAGTGGTTTGGAACGAAGTTCCGGAGCAGTGGCAGCAGATTTACGGGGAGGCATCGGAAGAGCTGCCGGGTTTCAGCACGAAGGTATACAGGCGGCACGGCTGCTGACAGGTTTTTTACAGCAGGTTCGTCGCTGATGGAAATGTTTCCAATCAATAAACTGCTGCAGGAACATAGTGACAGCACGGTAGTTTATAATCGGGGAATTGGCGGCTTTGTGTCACGGGAGCTGTTGGAGGCGCTTGATGTTTGTGTAATTGATTTGAAGCCGGCGAAAATTTTTATCAATATCGGCACAAACGATCTGAGTGACAGCAATATTCCAATTTCAGAGCTTATGGAAAATTATGATAAAATAATTTCCCAAATAGAAGCAAGGCTGCCCGAAACAACAATATACCTTATGGCATACTATCCGGTAAACTATGAAGCTGCGGATGAAAATATGAAGGAATGTCTGAAAATACGGAATAATGAGAAAATACGTACAGCAAACGCAGAGGTAAAAAAGCTTGCGGAAAAACATGGTCAGCGGTACATTGATATAAATAAGAATCTTATGGACGAGCAGGGCAGGCTTAGAGCCGAATACACCATAGAAGGCCTGCATATAAATGAGGACGGTTACAGGGCTATTTATGATGATATGATAGCTTATGTAAAAGAGACGCTGTTATGATGTCATTCCAAGATTTTGCGTTGAGTTTTTTGGATAGTCTGACGGGGCACCTGATGTTAGTGTCATATTTGCTGGCGGTGACAGATGAACAGGCCATATGGAAAAGGCTGAAAAAGCTGCCGCCGCTGCTCCTGTCTCCCCTGGCGGCCAGCCTGATTTCAATTGGTTTATATGTGGCCGCCCCGGAAATCAAGATTCTTCGATATTTCATCTTTTCGATGGCAGTTCTGATCATGTGTACCTTATGGATCATGTGGGCGTGGCGCTGGAATTTCTGGCGGGCTGTTTCCGCGGCAGGTATGGCAGGCATTCTGCAGGTAGCTGCTTCTGCTCTGGTGCAGATTCTCTTTCTGATGCTTCCTGCGGGCTTCAGGCTTGATCTTACCGCTATGGCCGCAGCCTTGTTTTTTTCCATCGTAATAGCCGCTTTACTGAAACGACTCCGCTTCGGCGCCTGGTTCCGATTGCTGCTGGAGGACCAAGCCGCCCTCCGGCGGACGGCCGGTTTAATTCTTGCGCTGGAGGTCTCTATGGAGGCATTTCTCGTTCTGCAGAACGGTGTTCAGGAGCAATATCTTGCGGCGTATTATCTGTTAGTGATTGTGCTGGTAAGTATCATCATCGGGCTGATTGTCTGTCTGGCCCGTTGGTTTGATGACAGCCGGACACTTCAGATGCAGAGGGACGTTATTGCGCAGCAGCAGCTTTACGAGCAAAGTCTGGAAGAGATTCGCCGGGAGATGCGCTCTTTCCGGCATGACTATAAAAATCTTTTGGCAGGCCTGTGCCAGCAGGTGGAAGAAGGCAAGCCGGACGTGGTACGCGCTGCATTGTCGGAACTGGAAATAGACTTTGATCGGCATATGGGTGAAAAAATACGCTTATCTGCTCAGATCGGCAACCTGCGTGTTCCTCAGGTTCGCAGCCTTTTACTGAATAAGCTTACCGATATGCAGAAGAAGGGCGTGGAATATCGCCTGGAGGTGCTTTACCTTGTGGAGAACGTATACATAAACGTATGGGATTTTGTGCGCTGCCTGGGTGTACTGGTGGACAACGCTATAGAAGCCGCATTGGGTACAGAACAGCCCTGGGTGGAAATTATTCTGTTGTCTCAGGGAAAGCAGTTGTCTCTTCGCGTGTCCAACCCCTATACCAATACCATCGACCCGGGAAAGATGTGGGACGAGGGCTGGTCTACCAAGGGGACGGGCCGGGGACTGGGCCTGTCCGGCTATCAGCGCATTGTGGAAAATTATCCGAATGCTTTCACTTGCACCAGTTGGGAGAACGGCGTGTTCGTACAGGAATTGACGGTGGAGGACAGAACATGATAGGGATTTATCTTTGTGACGATGAGGATGATGTCCGCCGTCAGATACAGGCTGCCCTGGAGCGGAAGATTTTTGTAGAAAACTATGATATGAAAGTGGTGTGCAGCGCAGTCAATGGGCGGGAATTGCTGAATGCGGCGGAAAACGGTAAGCGGGGCATTTACTTTTTGGACGTGGAACTGAAGGACGGGGAATGGGATGGCTTTCAGCTGGGACGGGAACTGCGGCGGAGGGATCCTCACTGCACACTGGTTTATGTCACCGGCTATGGCGACCTGGCCTGGCGCACCTTTCAGTACCACCTGGAGGCGTTTGATTACATCATAAAGGAGCCGGAGCAGATTGAACCGGCGGTATCAAAGTGTTTGGGGGAGATACACATGCGTCTGCTGGCCGAACGTCAGGACCCGGCGGAGATGTTCACCCTGCGGACGGGTGAAACAGTGCGTCACGTCCCCTTAAAGGAAATTCTCTTTTTTGAAACTGCCTCTGTCGCCCACCATGTTTTACTCCATACATCCAACAGCCGGATGGATTTTTTAGGCAGTCTCAACGATTTGGAAGCTCAGCTGGGGGATCGCTTTATCCGCACACATCGGGCTTATTTGGTGGCAGTGGACAAGATCGAAGCTGTGGATTTGAAACATAATAAGCTGTGGGCCGGCGGCAATGAGTGCCTGTTATCCCGTGCCGGGAAAGCCGCGCTTCGCAAAAGGGCAGAAGAGAGCTGATAAGACGGTATCCCTTCCATTCAGGAAATTTTGTTGTTGATTCAGGAAATTTAAGCTGTACGGTCGGATACGGGGCTGACTGTTTTGGTAGATCAGGAAGGTAAGCCTATTGTCACCCCCATGGATTCCCGTGAGTAACATCGCCTGCAGAGCAATGAGCCAAGCGTTGTGCATAAGGCCCGGCATGGTCCGGATTGAGCAGTTGACCAATGCCGTAAAGTCTTTCGGAGTTGAATTAAAAAAAGTGCTAAGCCACAGTTTAAAAATCTATGGCTAAGCACTTTTTTATTGCCAATCGTTGGAAAAATATTCCGCCAATCGTCGGAAAAGTAATGTAAAAATTCATAATTCCGGTGTACAATGTATATAAAACGCTCGGCGTATATGTAGTTCCCATTGGTTGTTTGAAAAACTAATTCAGCGAAAGCCAAATATAAACTGTGAAAGCAGGAAGAGCTATCCGTTAAGCTGAATACAGGAAGGCAGACAATTTCGAAGCGGAGTAAAATAGTAAGAGGATCACGGAAATGGATTTTATGATTGCGGATACCCATTTTGGGGATGAGCGGATACTTTGTTATGAAAATCGGCCTTTTGCCTCGGCGGAGGATATGGACAGACAGCTGATCAGAAATTGGAATCAGGCGGTCACAGAGGCGGACAGAGTTTTTGTACTGGGGGATTTTTCCTGTTACGGAGAAGAGCACAACAGGGAGCTGCTTAAAATGCTGAAGGGCAGGAAGATCCTGATTATGGGAAACCATGACCGGCACTTTAGCTGTGAGGCATGGCGGGATATGGGCTTTGCAGAGTGTGTGGAGTGGCCTGTGATTTATGAGGAATTTTATATTTTGTCCCATGAGCCGGTATACCTGAATGCCAATATGCCCTATGCCAATTTATACGGGCACGTCCATAATAATCCCACCTATCGGGATGTATCCCGGCAGAGTTTTTGTGTCAGTGCGGAGCGGATTGGATATAGCCCTGTGACCTTTGAAGAGATTTGCAGGCGCTTGAAGGAAGAAGCCGGCGAAGGATAAGGTGTAACGGCTCAAGGTTACATGCCGTTTGGTGGGGGATTGTCGGGAGCAGCAGATAAAAAACAATAGAAGAGATAAAGGAGATGATACGGCATGGAGCAAACAAGCACGCATACAAGGAAGCTGATTAACGGCAGCAGTATTGACTTAGGGGTCTGCTATTATCCAGAGCATTGGGATAAAAGCCTGTGGGCCGAAGATCTGGAGAGGATGCTGGAGGCAGGCATTAAAACGGTACGCATTGCGGAGTTTGCCTGGAGCCTCATTGAGCCAAGGGAGGGTGAGTTTACATACGATTTCTTTGACGGCTTCTTAGAGCTGGCCGGAGAGAAAGGGATGCAGGTGATATTCTGCACGCCTACGGCAACGCCTCCCGCATGGCTGACGGAAAAATATCCCGAGGTGCTGAATGCCGACATGGATGGTCATCTGTACCGCCATGGCTCTAGACGGCATTATAATTATAATTCTCCCGTTTACCGGGAAAAGACACGAATCATTGTGGAAAAGTCTGCGTCCCATTACGGCGGGCATCCCGCCATCGTCGGATGGCAGCTGGACAACGAATTCAACTGTGAGAATGACCTGTTTTATTCCCAAAGTGATACGGCGGCCTTCCGCAGTTTTCTGCAGGAAAAATACGGAACGCTGGCGGCGCTGAATCAGGCATGGGGAACTGTATTCTGGAATCAGACCTATACGGATTGGGAAGAGGTTTATGTGCCCAGAAAGACCAACACAAATTCCGTGAATCCTCATCAAGTGCTGGATTACTACCGCTTTGTGTCGGACAGTGTGAACGGCTATGCAAAGCTGCAGGCGGATATTGTCAGGAAATATAAGAAACCGGAGGACTTTATCACCACCAACGGCATGTTTTCCAATATTGATTATCAGCGCATGCGTAAGGAAAGCCTGGATGTGCTGATGTATGATTCTTATCCTGATTTCGGATATGCTCTGGACGGATACAATCCGGAGGATCCCATGAAGGACCGCTGGTGGAGCCGAAATCTGGCGGAGGTGAGAGCGGTGTCGCTTGTTTTTGGCATTATGGAGCAGCAGAGCGGGGCGAACGGCTGGAATACCCGTATGGAGGCCCCCAGTCCCAGGCCCGGACAGCTGACCCTCTGGACCATGCAGAGCATTGCCCACGGCGCGGATTATATCAGCTATTTCCGCTGGCGGACCTGCACCTTTGGAACGGAGATCTACTGGCATGGCATTCTGGATTATTCCGGCCGGGAAAACAGGCGTCTGAAGGAGGTGAGGGAGGTCAGCGCAAAGCTTGGGAAAATGCAGGAGCTTGCCGGGGCCAAATATGTGGAAAAGGTGGGTATTGTGAAGGATTATGATAATATCTGGGACGCCCGGCTGGACAGATGGCATGCAAGAGTGGACTCCGTGAGCCAGAATGCGCTTTTTGTTGTTCTGCAGCAGACTCACACGCCCTTTGACTATGTTTATCTGGAAAATCATCAGGATGCTGAGAGCTTACGGCAGTATGACCTGCTGTTTTATCCGCATGCCAGCATACTGACCGGGGAGCGCATGAAGGTGCTGGAGGATTATGTGGCGGCAGGAGGAAGGCTTGTCATGGGCTGCCGCACGGGCTATAAGGATTTAAACGGAAAATGTGTGATGGATTATCTGCCAGGGCTGGCGGCCAGGCTTACCGGGACGGATATTCCGGAGTATTCCTTTGCGGCGCCGGACGAGGGCCGGATTACCGTAGAGTGGGAAGGGGCGGAATTTGAAGCGGCGGTTTTTCAAGATCTGCTGGCGCCTGTGGGAGAGGACGCTCAAATTTTGGGAACTTATACCTCCGGTACTTATGCCGGTACTCCGGCCCTGATCAGAAACCGCTTTGGCAAGGGAGAAGCTTATTATTTCGGCGGCGCCTTCGGAGAGGATACCGTGCGGGTCCTTCTGGAGAAGCTGGGAGCGGCGGAACCCTATGAAGAGATAATTTCCCTGCCGGAGGGCTGTGAGCTTGCCCTGCGGGAGAAGGAAGGCAGGCGTTACCTGTTCGTGTTAAATTTCTTATCGGAGCCTGCAGAGATCCACATTCATACAAGGCTGTATAATCTTTTGGAGCAACGGGAAGAGACGGGAAGACAGACCCTGGAGAAATATGGTGTCAGAATATTTTTATATTAAGTATTGACTCTCTCGCAGCGTAACGGTTTACGATGAATTCGAAAAACTTGCGGAAGCAACCGACAGCCAGTATGGGAAAGGCTGTTCCGAATATGTTGCACATGCTATTCAGCATTATTATGGAGCATAGCGAAATTGCTCTAAACGTTATGAGCGAAGAATAAAAGGCGGCAAAATGAAAGGTGGCAAAATATTCAGAGAGCGTGGTATAAACTACGCTCTCTGAATGCTGTTTTTTGAATGTTTTGTGACAGGGACAGCGGTATATTATCAATCGGATATTTTATATAAGGCAAAGTCGTCTATGGTTCCCCAGCTCTGGGGATTTGTTTTCACCCTCACGCCAATGGTAAGTATTCCGTCAGTAACCTTGATTTCCGGAATCGTCGGGTTCTTCCAGTCGATATAGGTGGTAAGTGAAAAGGAGTCTGTCTGTTCGCCTTCACTTGTGACTGCATATAACTCAAATGTGGCGCTGCCGTCACAGTCGCCGCCCTGGGAATAGGCTGTCAGATAATAGGTTCCAGGCTCAAGCTCCGTAAATTTCTGCTCGATGGAAAAGTTCATTTCCGAATCGGGCGAGAAGAAATGGAAGGACATATCTCCGGAATAGGCGTCCTCAGGTTTATTGAAAAAGTCTGTGGGATTCGTATCGCCTTCATAAGATACATTCCACATAGAGGTGTCCGCTTCTTCAAAGCCCGGATTTTTCACTAAATTAGGCAAATCCGAATAATCTACGCTGTTCTCCTGTGCAGCTTCGTTTTTTTCAACCGGCGTATAGTCTACCGCTGACTCTAAGGTGGTCCCATACTTAAGATATTTCCAGACGTTTATGGAATCCAGCGGATGGCCGTCAAAGTCGAAAAATGCCTGGTTATCCCATGAACAGCCGCCGTAATAAAGCCCAGCGTCCTCGGGATCATAGTCGGAGGCGTAGCTGCTTGCCCAGCCGCTGCCGTATTCTTCCCAAATAGGAGAATTATTTTCATTTGCCTTGCCCACCGGAATCCAGGCGCCCTCCCAATAGAACACACCCGATGCGCCTGCCCCGTTTGCGGCGGCAACAACATCACGAATCATACGGGCCTGTCCCTGTACCGATGCCGGATAACCCGCAACCAGATCCGTCGTCCCTTTAAGGCTGTTGCCGGAGCCGTCGCCGTCCTCCGCAGTGTAGCAATAGGAAGTCTCGGCAATTACAACCTCCTTGTCGTAGGTGTTCTTAATTTTAGACACCACCTTCTGCATGTTTTCTAAGCTTCCGTCCCAGAACGGATAATAGGAGAGGCCTAAAACATCATAATCCAGTTCGCCTGCCTCCAGTTTTTCCACCAGCCCATACAGCTTTGCCGCTTCCGTAATCCTTGTATAATGTACGACAATTTTTATATCCTGCTGATTGCTTTTTGCAGCCTCGCGCACTGCCCTGCTTCCCGATTTCAGCAAAGTAATCACATTGTCGGATGATGTCTCACCGCACATACCATAATTAATCTCATTTCCGATCTGGACCATTCCCACGTCCACGCCCGCCTTAAACATTTCCGTCAGGCTGCCATAAGTAAACTGATACAAGGCGTCTGATTTTTCCTCCAACGACATATTTTCCCATGCCTTTGGCGCATGCTGCCTTTTGGGGTCAGCCCAGAAGTCCGAATAGTGAAAATCAATACAAACCTTCATCCCATAGCGGCTGGCCCTTTTGCCGAGCTCTATGGCCGTAGGTACATCGTTATTTCCGCCGCCGTAGCCTTTTTTGTTTTCGTCATAGGGATCATTCCATACACGGAGGCGGATATAGTTTACCCCGGCCTCTGCAAAGGTCTGAAATACATCCTGTTCTTCTCCGGCAAAATTATAATATTTGACGCCGCTGTTTTCTTCGACTAATACGGAGGAAGCGTCCATACCGCGGATAAAATCATCTGCAATGCCCGGAACCGCTTCGACGTATACGGCGGAGTCCTCCGGTCCGGTGGGAAGCGCGACAGTAAAGGTGCTTTCGCTGTTACCGGTTTCCTTTTTTTCTCCGCATCCCGTCAGCATTGTGAGTCCTATGCTGATACCCATAAGGGCAGATATAATTTTTTTAACCTTTCTGTTCATTCAGATTTGTCCTCCCTGTTTATCATACCATGATTGACCTGCGACTATGGCTAAGATAGCCGCTTGGCCGTTTCCTGTCCTGAAAGCCTGGCTTTGGCGGATCATTGTCTGTTTCTGCGTGTATAAGCCAGAATACCGTATATATACAGTATCAAAAATCTGCTTCTTTTTCTATGAATAAAGCTGTATAATATATACACATTTCTGCCATGAAGGTGATTTGGATGTTCCTGAATTTTGCAAATTCTCCGCATGATCGTGCGGCAGGATATATGGACAAAAGTATTCCCCTGGAAATAAACAGCTGCGGAACCTATCGGCTGCTTACGAGAAACAGGCTGGAAACCTGCCGTCCCCAGGGGCGTGTGGATTACCAGCTGATTTATATTGCATCCGGCAGGGGGTATTTTTATTTTCATCACTCGTCGGACCCAACGATCCTTGAAGCCGGAAATATGGTATTGTATCGTCCCGGGGAATTTCAAAAATATGAATATTACGGAAAGGATCATGCCAGTATTTACTGGATTCATTTTACGGGAAACGGCATTGCGGAGATGTTTTGCAGATACGGACTGGATCCTGAGAAGCATGTTTTCAGCTCCGGTGCAAAATCATTTTATTCACAGTCTTTTGAACAGATCATACTTGAGCTGCAGCTTCAGAAGGAATTTTCTGAGGAATCGGCCGCGCTGTTTTTTTCCCATATTATAATGATGGCGGGGAGACATCAGTGCGAATTATCCCATAACCGGGATATTCCGCTGCGCGAGGTTGAAGAGGTAATGATTTATTTTCGGGAACACTACCATGAAACCATAAATATTGAAAGTCTTGTTGAAGCCAGAGGATACGGTGTCAGATCTTTCTATAGAAAATTCAAAAATTGTACCGGCCTGACGCCGCTTCAATATCTTTTGGAGATACGCCTTTTAAATGCAAAGAAATTGCTGGAAACAACCAATTTTCAAGTCAATGAAGTATCCCGGCTGGTGGGATATGATAATGCTTTATATTTCAGCAGGCTTTTTCATAAGCATACGGGAGTTTCCCCAAAAGATTACAGAAGCGCCATACGTAAGAGCTGTAACAAATGAAGGGGGGAGGTTAAAGCAATAAACGTGTCTTACAAATTGAACGAAATTTACTTAACGTTTCCTTTATTATACACTATTGTAGGCAAGGTAATGTAGTTTTTTGTTTATCGTAATTGACGTTTGCTATCAAACATGATAATATAAAAACGCACGGGAAACTGGCCGGTTACCGAATATATATAATCAACGTAAATCATATTATTGTATAGGAGGATTTGTTCCATGGAAAAAATGGTGGAAAGATTTAAAGCTGGTTTTTTTAAAAAAGGAGCGGTTCTTATTTATGCTGGCAGGTGTTATGTTGTGTAGCCAGAGCCTGACGGCTGTTGCAGCGCCTGCTGAACAGGCAACTCTAGAATCTGTACATACGTGTGCATATTCTATCGTAGACCAGACATTTGTCAGACTCCATAAAATGGAATTCCATAATTATTATGATGGCAGCACTGAGATAAATCCTGATGGCAGCAGTTCACCAGTATCTAAAACATGTGTAATTATGCGTGTAGAATATAAGGGAACAAAGAAGTGTGCCTGCGGTAACACACTTGGTGAATGCTCCTGGATTGAGACTACGCACTCGGACTGTGGAATACCTACCCAAATAGAGTGGTAAAAGAATCATTTATCGAAGGAATATCGTAGGAGGAACCCCATGCAAAAAGTATTTCACCACTGTAGCTCTAAAAAACGGCTTGCAAAAGCAATTCTTTTAGCCCTGCTGGCAGCTGCGCTTCTGCTGTCCGGCTGTGGGGATTCCTCCGGATCTTCCGGCCGAGATGCTGATGCCCTGTATTTCAGTTCCACGGAGAAAGCTATTTCCGACCCGAAGGCAGGATTTGAAAGCAATCCGGAGAATCAGGGGAAAAATTATTTCTTAGATATGACGGATGCCGACTTTTTCACGAGCCCTTATGCCGATGCGAAGGTTATCCTTTCTCCCGAAAATTCCTACTGTGAGAACGGAAATCTGTATTTCCTGTACAGTGTCATGTATCAACCGGATGAATCCAAAGAAAAATTTTATACAGGAAGCTATTGCCTGGCTGCTCTGGGTGCCCCCTATGAGCAGTGGGAGTATCACATCTTTACTACCGACGGCCTGACGGCCTCTCCTGAGGATAATCCTGCCGTCCAGCGCATTCTTGCTGCCGGCAGTGACGGCGTATATCTCCTTCTGTCGGATAATCTGATTGCTTTTTACAACTGGGACGGAAGCACCCGTTCCCTGGATGGAATGGAGTTGGATACCGACCCTGCATATTTACTCCGGCTTGCACTGTATTCTGTGGGAGGGAAGCTGTATGCCGTTTCCTCCGATGGCGCTGCAAATGGCAGCTTTATCGCCTACGACAAGGATTTACAGCCTGTGTTGACCCAGAATCTGGAGCATACCATATCCGGTTGTATATCCCGGGACTCGGAATGTCTTTGGTATGGATTTGACGAAGAAGGGACTCTGACTGTCTGGGACGAGCCTAATGGGACTGTTTGCTTCTCCCTGGGAAATATGGTAAACGCATTTGAGGATTTCCGGCTCACCCGCTCCGCTGCCGGAGAGTTCATTCTGGCGAGTAAAGGCGGTGTTTGGACAGGGGACGGGACAGCTCCCCTGGTGAAGGTGCTTTCCTTTGCGGAAAGGGGTTATATTCTGGATGAATTGTTGTCGGTTATTCCGGGTGAAAGCGGTGGCTTTTCCGTTATCGTTTATTTTGAAAACGGACTTTACCTGCTTACTTTAGAGCAGAGGGATGCTCCCGACAAACAGGAGATTACGGTGGTTTCTTCTGATATAACCTCACTGGAACCGGTGATTGCTGCCTTCAACAGGCAGAGTGACAAATACCGGGTTGTTCTTGTCAACCCTTTTGAATCCGGAGATATTGAAGCCTACTGCCAGCAGCTTCAGATGGAAATATCCACAGGCAAGGGGCCGGATCTGATGGAGGCCTGGCTCATTGACTGGGAGGGCTGTATCCAAAACGGTTACCTGGAGCCTTTGGGTGATGCCTATGAGAATCCTTCCGAATATTGGCCTGCCGTATTGGAGGCCGGAAAAAAGGATGATGTTCTTTACAGCATTTGCTACCGTGTGGTGCCCTCCTTTCTGGCTGTCTCCAAATCCTTGGCAGGGGATCTGGAATCCTGGGATACTGCGCAGATGATGGAAGCGGTCAAAAAGTCCCCGGCAGAGTCCCTGCAGATGGGGCTTGACAGTATGGGCATAGTGCTGCAATATGGTCTTGCGGATCGGAATAATCCGCAGTTCATTGACTATGACGCAGGTGTGAGCCACCTGACAGAGCAGCCATTTCTTGATTTCCTGGAATTTGCAAAAAATTACGGCGACGATCTGTATTATGCCGGCCCGAATCACGATGAAGCGGCAGAGTATTATCAGGACGGCCGGCTGGCGGCCTTTTACCAGACAATGTATGGGTACGGCGATTTCCTTTACGCCTCCGCCTGCTTTCAGGGGCAGGAGGTGCTGATCGGCCTGCCCTCTGCTCAGGGCAGGGGTATCTATATGAGCCCTGTCGATCTTTGTTTGAACAGCAGTTCTCCTTCCGTAGAGGGGGCCAAGGATTTCCTGCGTTATCTGGTATCAGCCCAGGGGCAGCTTGGATTTCTCCGGAACACTTTCGACTGGGCCGGCTTTTCCTGCCGCAGGGATGTGGTGGAAACGCTTCTGAACGAATATCAGGAAAAGAACGGAGACCAGATTACCTCCAATAACCTGGGAATGACCGTAACGAATACTGCCCTGACTGAAGAGCAGGTTAGGCAGTTTATGGCGTTATTTGAGGACGCAAAGCCGGCACCGGAAATTCCCGGTGAACTGGAAAATATCATCAGGGAAGAGCTTGCTCCTTACTTTGCCGGGGACTGTTCTGCGGAGGAGGCTGCGGGGAAGCTGCATAGCAGGGTACAGATTTATCTGGAGGAATAGTGGATTGCGTCATAAGCATCTGAGGCTATGTCCTGCTTTCCCATTCCAGAACCTCACGGCATTTTTTAACTGCTTCGCCGCCGGCAATTTTGTCTTCGACGATCTGCCTGATTTGCGCGCACCAGGCATTTGTTTTCGGAATATCGGAACACAGATCTCGAAGGATCAGCTCCGCTTCCTCCAAGGCAGAATGATATTGTTCGGCGGTGAGTTCACCGGATTTGTATGCTTCATCTAGTTCGTTACGGTCATCCGTTTTTATATCGCCCTCCGGCGTAAAAATTACATCCAGATATTTATCTATGTATACCGCGATTCCGTATTCGTCAAATTCAATGCCGTCCGTTATATCCACATACCATATGGATGGCTGGTAGGTTTCATTTACAGGTGTAGGATACTGCTTTCTCTCGGCATCATGGGTTCCGTCCGGAAAATACTTGACGGTAATCACTCTGTTTGTATGATCCGGTATCAGCTCCAGCCAGGTCATACCGGCTCCGGTTACCTGTATTCTTCCGGCCTTTGGCGTTTCCCAGTAATTTTTCTCACCGTCTGTCAGTCTGATCAGACATGCAAGCCCATGAAATATCTCATGATCAATTCTCATCTGATAATAGGGATAATACTGGAATCCCCAGCCGTCTCTGTTTAGTCTTTTATGTTTCATATATTGGCCTCCTGTGTCTCATACATTTTTTGAATTGCCTGTTTCAGGCTCAGCCCATGAAGCACTCTTTCCGCCATTACTTCTCTGCCGCAATATAAAGAAGGCAGCTCATTCACATATTTCATGGCGGCATCAGTGTCGCCGTGTTTTGCCGAGAGTATTGCCAGCAATCGAATGGCCCCGCATTTTATTCCGGGCTTATCAGAATGCAGGATTCTGTTACATAACAGGCTGATCTCCTTTTCTGCCGCTTCGTTGTCCTGCTTTTTAATATCGGCATATAAAGTATTGGCAAGACTAAACTGTATATATACATCGTCTGGATACGCCTGTAACATATCCTTAAGTCTGACAATTCTCTGTTTGATTTCCAGGTCGCGTATGTCTGCAAAAAATTGTTCCCGGGCTTCTGTGGGACACTCTTTTGCATATCCCATCAGCAGATCTATGGAAATGCCAAAAAAGTCAGCCAAAATGGGCAGCATAACAATATCCGGATAGGTTGTTCCGTTTTCCCAGCGGCTGACAGTTTGTGAAGACACTCCTAAATGATAAGCCAGCTGCTCTTGTGTCAAGCCCTTCTTCATCCTGTGTTCCCTGATAGTCACGCCCAAATACAACATTTTCCTGCCTCCTGTGAATTAAAAATTTAAATCTTCCATATAAGTATACCTTGGAAAGCCATTCATTTTCCATAACACGAATCAGTAAAAATGTGCGTATTTTGAGTGTTCGGTATGTTTCCTATTTTACGGTAGGATTTGGCGAGTGTCAATAAAAGTACGCCGTGGACGATCGGCATCTCTTTACCGCCGCTGCCAACATCGAAATAAGCAGAGCCACTGGATATATAAGGTTACGCCGTCTTCATGGGCATGGGGCAGGCCCGCCTGCTTTAACGCCGTGGATACCTGCCTTTTTGTGAGCAGGCCGTTTCTGCCGCAGATTCCGTATTTTAGGGAATGTTCGATAAATCGTTTGAAATCTTCCAGTTCCCTTTTGCTTAAATCCGGCACTGCTTTTTCGGAGAAATGCACCAGCACGGAGTCCACAGAAGGCATGGGATGGAAATCCTCTCTGCGGAAATGATACAGGATCTTCATGTTCCAATTTACTTTAAGCAGCAGGGACTGCTTCGTTTCCTTTCCTGTTCCCGTAAATCTTTTGGCTGCACCCTTTTCCATGACAAGCCAAATATCCTTCGGTGGATTGGGCGCGCCTGTCAGCTTTTCCATGATCTGTGTGGTGATACTATAAGGGATATTGGAGAAAACCTTATAATCC
This sequence comes from uncultured Acetatifactor sp., assembly GCA_964486095.1. Lineage (GTDB taxonomy): Bacteria > Bacillota > Clostridia > Lachnospirales > Lachnospiraceae > Acetatifactor. The sequence continues at coordinate 22,167 of CAZAMX010000010.1, forward strand.
CCCCTGGCCGGGAGGGAGTATTTTAGAAAGTCTCCCTGAACCAGACGCAAATTGGAATATTTGGCCAGTTTCATTTTGGAGCCCTCGTATAATTTCCGGTCAAGCTCTACGGAACAGACATGCCCGCTCTTTCTGCACAGCTCTTCCGTCAGATGCCCCTTACCCGTTCCGATCTCGATAACCGTGTCGTTTTGATTAATATCGGTGAGACGAATCAGTCTTTGGATCAGTGTCCTGCCTGTAATAAAGTTTTGAGAATCCGATAATTTTGCACCGCAATTGGAAGCGGCTGGTTTCCTGCTTCTTTGCATGGTATGCCTCCTTTTTGTTTTGATGAGTCAAGGTAACAAAAAGGCAATAAAAAAGCAGGATATTCCTCCGAAACGGAAATTTCCCTGCCAAATTTATACAAGCCATGCAAGCCGGTCCGAACAATAAAAAGCCGAATACGACATCAGTCAAAAGTAAAGATTTCTTACCCCATAGGCGAAGGCCAATATTATAGCATCTGCTTGTTTTCATACATTGCACCTAGAATACATCAAACCTAGGGCATACTGTATGCGGTAAGGCTTTGACTGTCTGTAAAAATCAAAATAGTGTGTTGGTTTGTATTGCACGCAAAAAAATCCCATTTACATGAGACAATATATCTGCCTTTTTACTGCCCCTGAATGCGGGACTTTCTGCAATTACAAACACCCACTGTACGAAACCGCCTTTCGCGTATTCTTTTTGTTAATATACTATATTCATGCCGGCTTGTCAATTCCCGGAGGCTCCCTAAAATTTGATTTTTTTCCG